>JANTFY010000038.1 GCA_024763185.1 Gammaproteobacteria bacterium
CTAAGCAGGCTTAAATCAGCGGACTTGAAATCGATCTTGTTAACTTGCCCGGCAAGATGAATGATGGGTGAAAGGGTGCGCCGGCTGAACAGGTAAGTCAGCCAGAGAGCGAGATATAAAACAATTAACACCAGGGCCAGGGGAAACAGGCCGTAGAAGGCCGCCAGGCTGTCTACCTGGCCGCGGTTGTAGATAAGGAAAAGGCGCGTGTTATCGTGGTTACTGACATGCAGGATCAGGTTCAAATCAACGTAATCGTGAAAGCCTGGCTGGTCTTTAATCTGTGTGCTGTCTATCTCCCTGATCCGGGATTTTTCCCGATAGCCGGTTAAATTCATGGTATCGGGTGGCGCCGCCTGTGGGTCCCTATCGTAGCGTGACCAGTAATAATCCGCTTCCTGCTGAATGGCGCTTTTAATCAGGATTTCATCAATGACAATGGTGGCAAAGTAAACACTGAGAATGGCGGTGATAATGATCAACGCGCCTTGCATCAGGAAGGCGCGGTTGAACTTCTTGATCAGGTTGTTATTCTGATTCCGCTTCAACAATTTTATAGCCACTGGCCTGTATGGTTTTTAACAAGGGGTGCTTGAAGGGTTTGTCCATGACCTTGCGCAGGTTGTAAAGATGGCTGCGCAGTGTGTCACTGTCTGGTAACACGTGTCCCCAGACTTGTCGTTCGAGGTCACGCCGGCTCACCACGGCCGGGGAAGCCCGCATCAATATGGTAAGGATTTTCAAACCGATCGGTGTCAGGTTCAGTTCCTGGTTTTCTCGGGTAACGGTGAGAGTCGAGGTGTCGAGTGATAAATCCCCAACCTGTAGAATCTCTTTAGCCACATCGCCCTGGTTGCGACGGATCAAGGTGCGAACACGAACTTCCAGTTCCTGAATGGCGAAGGGTTTGACCAGGTAGTCATCGGCACCGGTTTCCAGCCCGGTGATTTTATCTTCAAGGGTGTCGCGCGCGGTTAACATGATAATCGGGGTGTTTTTGCGTGCATCCTCCCTGATTTTCCGGCACACCTCGATGCCGTCGATTCCGGGTAGCATCAGGTCGAGGATGATGCAGTCATATTTATTGGTGACTGCCAGGTGCAGTCCGGTAATACCATCAGCCGCATAGTCAACCTCGTAACCGCGATTTTCCAGGAATGCGACGACCATCTCGGCTATATCTTTATGGTCTTCTATTAATAAAACATCAGGGGCAGAATCGGATAACATGAACAAAGATTTGTAGGTTGGATAATACAGTCAATATAACAGGGCTTGAATGATACAGAATTTTATCGCTAACGATATCTTTACTGTCATCAATAAAGTGTCAATTCGGTGTGAAATTTCTGTGATATTTCTGCATAAGCAGGGTATTTGACAAGGATTATCGATTTCAATTCATACCCGCCTTAGTCACTATCCAGTTGACAAGGCTCATTGTGTTTAGCATCAAGCAGTGAGAGCATTTAATAGTTTAAGGCCGTATTCCAGCAAGTTATGTAAGGTGACCAAAGAGGTTAGATAACGGATGGAGTCCATATTACTTTCCATTAATCCCAATGATCCTCTGTGGATTGCGATTGCGTTTGTCTTTGGCCTGCTGGTTAGGATGACGGGCTTGCCGCCTTTGATCGGCTTTTTGTTGGCTGGATTTATGTTACATGCCCTGGGCGCTGAAGCTGACGGGTTTTTAAACACCATCGCTGACCTGGGTATCACCCTGCTGTTGTTTTCCATCGGTTTGAAGCTCAAGCTTCAGGCCCTGGCGCGGGCTGAAGTGTGGGGTGTGGCCAGTATCCACATGGTGACGGTTACCGTGCTTTTCACGGCCCTGGTGATGTTGTTTACCCAGCTGGGTTTACCCCTGTTCGTTGACCTTGATCTGCAAACATCGCTTTTGATCGGTTTTGTGTTGTCGTTTTCCAGTACCGTGTTTGCCATCAAGATACTGGATGAACTGGGGGCGATGGGTTCACACCATGGACAGGTGGCAATAGGCGTACTGGTTATTCAGGATATTGCTGCCGTTGTATTCCTGGCGGTATCGGTCGGCAAGATACCCTCGGTCTGGGCCATCTCGTTGTTGCTGTTAATTCCACTGCGGCACTTTCTACACAAGGTGCTGGACAAATCAGGGCATGGCGAGTTGCTGGTCCTGTTCGGTATTGTGCTGGCGCTGGGAGGAGCGGATATTTTTGAACTGGTAGGCATGAAGGGTGATGTCGGGGCCTTGATTTTCGGCATGTTGCTGGCCAGTCACAGTAAGGCCAATGAACTGGCCAAGGCACTGCTCAGTTTCAAGGATTTATTTCTGGTGGGGTTTTTCCTGAGTATCGGCATGACCGCCTTGCCGGGCTGGAACGAGCTCCTGGTGGCACTGGTCTTTATCATTTTCCTGCCGCTAAAAGTGGCGCTTTATTACGGTCTGTTTAACGCCTTTTTCCTGCGCGCCAGTACCTCCTGGCGAACCTCTTCAAACCTCGCTAACTACAGTGAATTTGGCCTTATAGTGGGTGCTTTGGCGACATCTTCAGGGTGGCTGCCCAAAGAATGGCTGGCCGTGTTTGCCATTGCGCTGTCGCTGTCGTTCATATTGACTTCTCCGCTTATCACGATCAGGGATACCCTGTATCGTGACTTGCGCGCCACCCTGAAGAACTTTGAACGAAAAGAACGTATTCCAGGTGAGGAGGATCTTCACCTGCCGGGTGTGGAAGTGATTGTTTTTGGTATGGGTCGAATGGGTACTGCCGTCTATAACGCGATTGAAAATGACTTTAGGGGGCGCCTGGTGGGCGTCGAAATCGACGAAGAAAAAGTCCTGGGTCATCAGCAGGCCAACAGAAATGTCGTTTCAGGGGATGCGACAAACCCGGATTTCTGGACTCGCGCACCGGCATTGATCCAAGGCTTGAAGTGGGTGTTCCTCACCTTACCGGCGCATAACGCCAACCTGGCGGCTGCCAGGCGCTTAAAGGAGATGGGGTATACAGGCAATATTGCGGCAACCGCAAAATACCACGATGAAGAAGAGCAATTGAAGAAAATCGGAGTGGATTGTTCTTTCAATATTTACACCGAGGCCGGTGTGGGTTTTGCTAACGATATAAAGAATAGAATTGAGCCCGCAGAAGACGGGCGCATAAAAACCTGAATTTTGCTTTTCTTACTATAATGAGTTTATTGTGAGGTTAGAAAATAAACTTTATGGACGTTGACAGCCATTCATCCGCACAGGATTTTACAGATAATCAACGCGCTTCTGATACGACTTCGGCCGGAGTTGTTGCGGTTTCCCAGGCCATGATCAGGCAAAGTGATCTGGACCTGAATCAGCGCTCCATTGCCGGCGTGCTGACCTATGCACTGGGCTGGCTGCTGGTGGTGTTGACGACTCAGATCAGCCTGTATCAGCCGGTATTTGTCTACAGCGTTGGTGTCCTGTTGTTTGTGGTCGGTTTTCTACGCCTTTACCTGGTAAAAAACTTCGACACCCTCTATCACCAAAACCCACACACATGGCGCTCCATGTTTGCTTTGGGCATGATCCTGTCCGCCCTGTTCTGGTCGCTGTTCACGGCCTGGGGGCTGTTACAACTTGGCCTCAATGAACAGGGCATGATTGTCCTGCTGCCATTGTTACTGATCTGTGCCGGAGGCATTTTCAGCCTGGCGCCTAAAAAACTATTTTTAAAGATTTTTATCAACACCCTGTTATGGCCGCAAATTATTGTGCTGGTTTATATGGCGACCGGCAGCGCCTACGTTATTGCCTTGATGTTGTTCCTGTTCAGCCTTTTTATGATGGTTTTCAGCAAGAATGTTCACCAGAACTATATGCAGCTTTTACACAAGAATGACCTGCTGGAACAAAATGCCGATTCACTGTTGCGGGCCAAGGAAGCGGCCGAGGCTGCCAGCCAGGCAAAAAGTTCTTTCCTGGCTGTGATGAGTCATGAACTGCGCACCCCGATGAACAGTATTCTGGGTGCCACCGAGCTTCTGGACTTGTCCAGTATCAATAGTGAACAGAAAAAATATGTCACGCTGATCCATCGCAGCGGAACAGCCCTGCTGTCCCTGTTAAATGACCTGCTTGATTTTTCCAAGATTGAAGCCGGCAAGATGGAGCTGGAACAGAGTGCCTTCCAGCTCAGGGACATGACCGGTCACCTGTATCATTTGCTCAATATCCGGGCCAGTGAAAAGGGTTTGACATTGACGGTTACAGTACAGGATGGGGTGGCCAAGTACCTGATCGGTGATGAAATACGACTCCAGCAAATTCTGCTCAACCTGTTAGGAAATGCCATCAAGTTCTCTGCAGAGGGCGAGG
The DNA here is from genome assembly GCA_024763185.1 of Gammaproteobacteria bacterium. GTDB lineage: Bacteria > Pseudomonadota > Gammaproteobacteria > JACNJF01. Next base: position 4,340 of record JANTFY010000038.1, read on the forward strand.
TTTCTCTGGTCGTATCAGTGGTGGGTAAAGCACAACGGTTGCGCTTTGAAGTCAGGGACCAGGGTATCGGCATTGCGCAAGATAAACAGGCACAGTTGTTTCAAAGTTTTCAGCAGGTGGAGTCATCAACAACCCGCAAATATGGTGGCACAGGACTGGGTCTGGCCATTTCAAAGCAACTGGTGGATCTGATGCAGGGTGAAATGGGGGTGCAAAGTGAAGAAGGGCAGGGTGCCTGTTTCTGGTTCGAAATTCCCTATAAGGTGGCGACTGAGATTTCACAACATCAGGCTGGTCGGAATACGGACAGCTTTGAAAAACCGATCCTGGCAACGCACAAGTTGTTATTGGCAGAGGATATTCGGGCCAATCAGATCATTGCCGTCGGCTTGTTGAAAAAACTCGGCCTGACCGACGTTACCGTGGTGGATAATGGTAACAAGGCCGTGCAGGCGCTGGAAAAGGAAGATTATGACCTGGTGTTGATGGATTTACAGATGCCCGAGTGCGGTGGGCTCGAAGCCTGTCGTCGGATCCGGGGCAAGACAATCGATAAAAACGGTTGGCAAGTTTCGGTTCGAAACCCGCAGATTCCGGTGATTGCCTTATCTGCCAATGCCTTGCCGGCTGATATTGAAGAATGCCTGGAAGCCGGTATGAACGGCCACATCGGTAAGCCTTTTAATAAACAGGAGCTGGGTAATGAGCTGAAAAAATGGCTCAAGGTCGGTTAAAGCTTAAGGCAGTTTGTTGCTCATCATGTAGCTGATCATCGCGGTAGAATCCAGCAGGGATAGGGTCATCTTTTGTGTTTCACTGGATAGAATGATCATGGAATGGCTTTCATAAGTCATTTGCCAGCCCGGGCGATGTTCTTCCAGTTTTATAGAAGCCCAGGTCGAACAGGTTTTTACGGCCATTTTCAAAAATCCAGGTGGGTTGCGTGCGCTGTCCGGCTGTTATGCCTACAGCATGATGAATGGCCGGGTGCGGGGTGATGCCGGTTTGGCCGAGTCGCCCAAGTGATCCCGACTGAAGCCATAAAACCCAGCCCAGTATCGGCTCCAGCATGAAGGTCATACCCGTAAAAATGGCCTGGGACTTCCAGTATGATTGACTTATAGGTCGAGTAATAAAAGTCAGGCTCGATTTATCTCTCCGAATTCCTGTCCTTTTTCTGCCTTCCCCCTGGCTTTGGGCTCGGCAACCTGGCGGATAACTTTTCTACACGTGTCTTGAGTTTTCAGGCTCCTCGAAAGTAGTCAAAAAACAACACTAGCAGAATACTGGAAACCAACAGGGTGGCCAGCATGACGGGTGTACCTTTTTTCATCCACAGCAATGGAGTAATGCGGTATTCCGCTACACCGGTACGCTCAGCTTCAGCCACACAGACCACATTGGCGGTCGATCCAATATGGGTACCATTACCACCAAAGCCGACACCCAGTGCAAGCGCCCACCACAGTGGCATGACGTCAACTCCCTGGGTTTCAAGATGTGCGATGATGGGAATCATGGTGACGGTAAAAGGTATATTATCCAGAGCTGCACTTAATAAAGCAGATACCCATAAAAATACCAAAGCGGTCATCATCAACTGCTCTGGATCCTTGGCAATACCGGCCAACTGTTCTCCCAGCAGGTCAAGCAGCCCGGAACCTTCCACGCCGCCCACTATGATAAACAGGCCCGCGAAAAATAACAGGACTGGCCAATCCAGATCCCTGAGTAATTCATCCGGGTCAGGCCTGACCAGGGCTAATGCCACGGCGACACCAACCCAGGCAACATAACCCGGAAAAAGATTAAAATGGTGGTGCACGAAAAATAACAGGATGACGATCCCGATTGAAAATAGGATGCTTGTTAACGCCGCCGGATCTTTTAGAGCCTTGCTTTCGTCAAGATCAATGACCCCGGTAATTGGCTCTTTCAGCTCTGATCGGAATAAGAACAGCAATAACAGCAGTGTCACAATCCACACAACCAATACAACAGGACCCATGTGGAAAAGAAACTGATTGAAATCAATGCCTGCCGCACTGCCGATCATGACATTGGGCGGGTCCCCAACCAGTGTTGCCACACCACCCGTGTCAGAAAGCAAAGCTTCAGACATTAAATAAGGAACCGGCGATATCCCCAACATTCTGGCCAACACAACGGTTAACGGGGCAAATACCAAAACAGTCGTGACGTTATCGAGAAACAGACTGATTATGGTTACTATCGATGATATATAAATCAACAGTCGGACCGGACTGCCTTTGGAGAGCTTGGCAATGCGAATAGCCAGGTATTCAAAGCCCCCAGTCGGTTTTAATAGCACCACCAGGCTCATCATGCCAGTCAGCAGAAACATGGTATTGGCATCTATGGCGGCCACGGCTTCTGCCTGGGTATAAAAACCACCGACCATGCCAGCCAGCACCATGGCAACAGCACCAATAATACCAGCCAGGGTGCGATGGATGACCTCGGTGAAAATAAGCACGTAGGCAGCAATCAGAATTGAGCCAGCCATCCACATTGCGGGTGTTAAAGTCGTTGTCATGGTTTCCATCGGGTATTTTTGCTTATTGGGTTTTCAGTTCACTGTGGTATTTCAGAAATCAAGAATTTTCATTCATGCTGAGAATAATGTCATCAAGTCCTAAATATCAGGTAAGTAAGAGAGCGGTCTGACGTCCGGTTTTTTACTCTTGATCCTTGATACAACGAAGCATACGTCTGGCGACAACCATCCTGGTGACAACACCTTTATAAACCCCCTCGTCAATCAGGAAAATATAACTGCTGTTATGCACTTCCATCAGGGTGAGCGCTTTTACGATCGAAGATCTTGAGGACACACTGGGTATGTCATCCAGAACAAAATCTTCGATGGGTAATGCCATTTTTTTAATGACGTCCAGTTCCGGTACATCAAGATTATCGGTGTTGTCTCCCAGCATATCTATATAAGGCAGAAGACTTTCGGGAATTACGATTTTTTTATAGACATCACGCAGGGATATTCTCCCCGTTATCTGTTCATTTTCATTAACGTAAGGAAGCCCGGGTACTGAACAACGCAAAGCCTCTTCAAAAAAGTCTCGCAAGTTCATGCCCTGTTGCATAACACCGGTAGGAATAGAAATATTTTCCAGTTTCACTTTGAATGCTATTTCATTGTGTAAGAGTATAAAAATGGTACTAAAAAAACAGAAAGGGGTCTATCTTTGCCTTATCTGTTGCAAAATTTTGTGGTTTTTACCTGAGTAGCGAAAACCATGTGTAATTGCCAATTTATATCATATCTAAACCTGGGTATTCACTGACAAGGTTAATTTACCGGCCTTTCAAGGCCTGGGTGCCTGCTTTGACCCCTTACATGTACATGTTTGAATCCTGTCACTCCATGTATTCAGTACCCCTGTTTTCCACGAAAATAAAGCGGCGACCTGAAACACGTTTAAATCATAAAAATTCAGTAAAGGTCAGATTAAAATCGGCCCGACAAGCGGACACCGATACCATCATCATACAGCTGCGGGTATACAAAAACAGGCTCTTTATCCGGCGTGATAAAACTTTTTGCCAGGTATCCAGTAAACTGACCCAGCACCCAGCCGGCCAACACATCCGACGGATAATGCATTCCGGCTTCCACCCTGGCCCAACCCGTCAATACGGCAAGTCCATCAAAGCCCCATTGCAAGTTTCGTTTGAAGGCATCGCTGGCATTCAAATAGTCAACATTCAGGTTTGCCATCTGTGCCTGGATCGAGGCACTGGTGGCATGACCTGACGGAAAACTTCTATCGTTGAGAGCGTTTGGCCGTTGCCGTTTAGATATGCTCTTAATCGCCGAAGCCGTCGAGCGGGTCAGTTTGACCGAGGCCCATTCTGCACCAAGCAAGCGAGCCTTGGCAGATAGCCACTGACCACTATCCGCGGGGCCCGGTGCCAGTAATCCCGTGGATATATAGGCCACTGCGGTCAATTCGCTTAAATCATCACTACGCGCTTCGGCCTGGCTGTTGGAGTTAAAGAGCGGAGTATGTTCGCGCAATTGGTCGGACAGTTCTTGGTCAAGGTTCGTTGCTTGCAATACGCCAATAGCTAGCAGGCTACCCCATAGCTTCGGGTCAGCGACGGCATCCCTGGCCGATCGCTTTAACGCTTGCCAGCCCGGCTTTAACGTTACCGATTCTCCCAATAGCGGCTTATCGGTCGTGGTACAGGCCGACGTAAGTAACACCAGCATGATCAGGCCAAGGCGACATAGGGTCATCAGGTTTTTACGCCTTGAGCAGTAATTCCGTAGCTCGGCAAACGGCCAGTCGGCTGACAGCAGGGACTCTTGTCGTTGTATTGCAGGACGAAAACCATGGGTTTTTTGCTGAAGTATTTACGCTGAACTGGGATTATCGCAGCTCTTTATCATCTCTTGTAGATTAAATGCCCGTTTAAGTCATCAATGGTGAAAAAACCTTAATAGATAATAGTCACCTGCAGTGCTGGCACTGGTGCCGAAACCCTGAGTGAACCTGACCTGCTTCCGTGCAGGCCACATTGATGTCTCGGTATGCCTTAACAGTCACGGTGATGCCGACCGCATGATGCATGGCCGGGTGCGGGGTGATTCCGCTCTGACCGAGTCGTTCAAGCGACACTGACAGCAGCCATAACATCAACACCAGGATCGGCACCAGCATGAAGTTACTCCGATAAATAGGGCCTGAGACTGCCAATGTAAGGGTTTTGCTTGCTGGTAATAACCCCGTGCGGCGAAACCGGTGTAACTGATAATTAGATAAATAAGAGTGAACTGCCTGGTCACACTATAAGTCTTGTCTGTGCCCCATATGCAGGTTTCTAGAATTCTTTTGCACAAAATTAGTGCATATAAAGGCTTTTTCCGTGATTTTTCGACAAACTTCTTCTTTCAATGAAACATTGAGTAAGCTATCGCCTTTATTAGAAGAAGGTAATGTAGCTTTGTCCGAAGCCACCCCAGAAAAACTCCGGGTCATGTTGATTGATGACTCGGATGAACGCAATCAATCGCTGGATAACATGTTGCAGGCGATAGGTTGTGTCGTGGTTGCCTGTATTTCGACACAAGACGATTTCCTCAAGCAAATCAATGTCCATCATCCCGATGTTGTGGTCATCGATATTGAAAATCCGAATCGGGATATTCTTGAAAACCTTCGTATTGTGCAGAATTCGGTACCTAAACCCATGGTCATGTTCAGCCAGGATGATGATGGCAAAAGCATACGACGAGCAGTGCAGGCCGGTGTAAGTGCCTATGTGGTCGATGGTATACATCAGCATCGCGTAGGTCCTATTCTTGAGGCGGCCATAGCCACCTTTGATCAATACCAGTTATTGCAAAAACAACTGGATGTCACCCGGCAGGCATTAACACGTCAGAAACTGCTCGATCGAGCAAAACGAATTTTGATGAAACAGCGCAACCTCGATGAGGATGCGGCCTATCATTTTTTGCGTAAAACCGCGATGGACAGGAAACTGAAGCTGGAAGAGGTGGCCAAGCAGGTGAGTGATGCGGCGGAATTAATGGGTATAGATCTTTAATGCACCAGCAGGAGGCAGATACCCTTTTACGGTGCCTGAATTGCACCAGCCTGAAACTGGAAATAACATCCAGATATTCTCTAAATTTTATTAACTATCTGAAATTCAAGGATTAATTGTTTTCTGGCATTAAACTTGTTAACTGATATCCAAAGGCTAATGCCGGGCCAGAATTCAACGTCGAATTCACAAACCGGCCGGTGTTAACCGTAAATTGGACAATGGCGTCCATTCATTATCAGAAGTCAGCCCGTATACAGGGCGTACTTCTAATGGTGAATGGGCGTTTTTTTTTGGGCTTTGGAAAGTCTCGAGCCTTCACGACAGTCGCGCAAGGATGCAACAGGCAGCGCAACGCGGAAAAAGCTGCCGGGGATGCCGTGAAAAAATGTTCGTTAAAGATTTTTTTAATAAAAGAGGAAACAAGATGTTTAATCAATATCGAAGAAAGTTCATCAAGGCAGTGGGTCTTGGTGCCGTGTGCCTGACGATGGCTGCACAATCTGTGTATGCTGAAATAGGGGAGCCGGAAAAAGAAGACCTCAAGTTCGGTTTTATCAAGCTCACCGATATGGCGCCTTTGGCCATAGCCTATGAGAAAGGCTACTTTGAGGACGAGGGGCTTTATGTCACCCTCGAGGCCCAGGCCAACTGGAAGGTGCTGCTCGACGGTGTCATTGATGGCCAGCTCGACGGGGCACACATGCTGGCGGGCCAGCCGCTGGCCGCGACGATCGGTTTCGGTACCAAGGCGCATATTGTTACGCCGTTCTCTATGGATTTGAATGGTAACGGAATCACCGTATCCAATGAAATCTGGGAAAAGATGAAACCGCATGTGCCAAAGATGGCAGATGGCAGGCCACAGCATCCGATCAAGGCAGATTACCTGAAACCGGTCGTGGACGAATTCAAGGAAGCAGGTAAACCTTTCAAGATGGGCATGGTGTTCCCGGTTTCGACGCATAACTACGAGTTACGTTACTGGCTGGCAGCCGGTGGAATCCATCCTGGTTACTATGCCCCTCATAAAGGTGACATAGCGGGAACCATTGATGCAGATGCACTGCTTTCGGTTACCCCTCCACCGCAGATGCCGGCAACCCTTGAGGCGGGTACCATTTACGGTTACTGCGTCGGTGAACCCTGGAACCAGCAGGCCGTATTTAAGGGTATCGGTGTACCGGTCATTACCGACTATGAAATCTGGAAGGATAACCCGGAGAAGGTTTTCGGTATGAACAAGGCGTTCACCGAGAAGTATCCGAATACTACGGTGCGTATCGTCAAGGCCTTGTTGCGTGCGGCCAAGTGGCTGGATGCGAACGAGAATGCCAACCGTCCTGAAGCCGTCAAGATCCTGTCCCAGTCCAATTACGTGGGTGCGGATTACGATGTCATTGCCAATTCCATGACCGGTACCTTCGAATACGAAAAGGGTGACAAGCGCGAAGTGCCTGATTTCAATGTGTTCTTCCGTTACAACGCAACCTATCCCTACTACTCGGATGCAGTCTGGTACCTAAGCCAGATGCGTCGTTGGGGACAGATTGCCGAGCAAAAGCCCGACAGTTGGTACGACAAGGTCGCCAAGAGTGTTTACCGTCCCGACATCTATGAAAAGGCGGCCAAGGCGTTGATCGAAGAAGGTCATATGAGCGAGGGCGAATTCCCCAAATTTGATACAGAAACGGGTTACCGTCCACCGCAAACCGAGTTCATCGACAATGTCACTTTTGATGGCACCAAACCAAACGACTACCTGAAAAAATTCAGTATCGGTCTGAAAGGTGACAAAACCCTCTAATTGACTCCATGGAAGACCGGGGTTTGTCCCCGGCTTCCAGTCATTAATAACGTGGTGAACAACATGATGATGAATAATCAGACCTTTAACATGCCGCTCAAGGATCGCCTGCTTAACCTGCTGGCACGCGAACCCAGTAATAAAAAATTTAAAGCCATGACCCTGGGTTTGCTGATACCGGCCATGGCGATAGGTATATTCCTGTTTCTTTGGTCGATCGGTGCCAGCCAGGTCAAGACATCGCTAGGGGTGTTACCCGGACCGGTCAAGGTCTATGAACAAAGCCTGGCGTTGTACGACGAACATACTGCTGAACGTGAGAAGGAAGAAAAGTTTTACGATCGAATCGAAAAACGCATCGACAAGGCGATCGCACAGGGTAAGCCAGAGGAAAAAATCGACAAGATGCGCTCGCGCAAATACACCGGTAAAGAAACTTTTCTTGACCAGATTTTTACCAGCCTGGTAACCGTGTTGACCGGCTTTATCATTGCCACACTCATAGCCATTCCGCTTGGCATTATTATCGGTATGAGCAATACCCTGTACCAGGCTTTCAACCCCATTATCCAGTTGTTCAAGCCGGTCAGCCCGTTGGCATGGCTACCACTGGTGACCATGGTGGTGTCGGCCGTATATGTCACCAACGATCCGATGTTTTCCAAGTCGTTTCTTAACTCGGCCATCACCGTCACGCTGTGTTGCCTGTGGCCAACCATCATCAATACCGCGGTGGGTGTTTCCGGCGTGAGCAAGGACCTGATCAATGTCAGCAAGGTATTGCAACTGGGCTGGTTCACCAAAACCATCAAGATTATCTTGCCTTCATCGATCCCGATGATGTTCACCGGTATGCGCCTGTCGCTGGGTATCGGCTGGATGGTATTGATCGCCGCGGAAATGCTGGCGCAAAACCCGGGTCTTGGGAAGTTCGTGTGGGATGAATTCCAGAACGGTAGTTCGAATTCACTGGCACGTATCATGGTGGCGGTGTTGATGATCGGCTTTATCGGCTTCCTGCTCGATCGCAGCATGCTGTTGATGCAGAAAGCCGTTTCCTGGGACAAGAACGCGGTGCTCAGGTAGCCCTGCTGGAGAATAATCATGAATGAATATCTAAACATAGACCATATCAGTATCACTTTCGATACGGATAATGGACCGCTCAACGTACTCGACAAGGTGGACCTGAAAATCAAGCAGGGTGAGTTTGTTTCCCTGATTGGCCATTCCGGCTGTGGTAAGTCGACGGTGTTGAACATTGTTGCCGGGTTGCTGGAAGCGACCTCGGGCGGGGTCCTGTTGGAAAACAAGGAAGTCACTTCACCGGGCCCGGACCGTGCCGTGGTTTTTCAGAACCACAGCCTGTTGCCCTGGTTGAGCGTGTATGACAATGTGCGCCTGGCAGTGGACCAGGTGTTCAAGAAAACCAAGAGCAAGGCGGAACGTGATGCCTGGGTACGCCATAACTTGGAACTGGTTCACATGAGTCACGCCCTGGACCTAAGGCCCGATGAAATCTCCGGTGGTATGAAACAACGCGTGGGTATCGCGCGTGCGCTGTCTATGGAACCCAAGGTGTTGCTGATGGATGAACCCTTCGGCGCGCTGGATTCGCTGACCCGCACCCACATGCAGGATTCGCTGATGGAAATCCAGGCCGAGCTTAACAATACCGTGATCATGATTACCCACGATGTGGATGAAGCGGTATTGCTGTCCGATCGTATCGTGATGATGACCAATGGTCCCTCAGCCTCGGTTGGAGAAATTCTCGATATCAACCTGCCGCGTCCCAGGGATCGCCTGGCACTGGCGGAAAACCCGACTTACAACCATTACCGTGCTGCGGTGGTGAAATTTTTACATGAACGTCATCAGAATCCGGCCAAGGTGCATCAAGATGAAGATGAAGAAAAAAAGGGTCAGAGCAATGTTGTCAGCCTGCCGGTCAAGCCGCTGCCTGACAGTGAAGGCGCGATTGAAAAACCCATTCTCGATCTTGGTTTCATACCCCTGACCGACTGCGCTCCGCTGGTCATCGCCAAGGAAAAAGGCTTCTTTTCCGAGCAGGGGCTTGAAGTTGAATTATCGCGGGAATCCTCCTGGGCCAATATCCGTGACAAGGTTTGTGCCGGCATGCTCGATGGCGCACAGATGTTGGCACCGATGCCGATCAAGTCGGTACTGGAAAGTCACCGCTGCCAGCCGATGGTGACCGCGATGAGTCTCGACCTGAATGGTAATGCGATCACCGTCTCACGCGAGCTGTATGGGCGCATGGTGGGTACCGGTATTGCTGATATCGATACCGCACAGGGTTCAGGAAAGGCATTGAAGGCTGTTATCGAACAGGACAAGCAGGCCAATCGGCCAACGCTGACCTTTGCCGTGGTATATCCCGAGTCTTCACATAACTTCCTGCTGCGTTACTGGCTGGCCGATGCCGGCATTGATCC
>JANTFY010000039.1 GCA_024763185.1 Gammaproteobacteria bacterium
CCATCGATCCTGGGACGGGTCAATATCGGGAAATTAACGATGACAAACAGAGTGAAGGCCGCAATCCATAACAGCTGTGAGCTGATGATGTGGTAAGAATAAAACTGCGGCAGCAAAACGGGAAATACAACGCGTAAGAGGGCTCCGGTTACTAAAAGCCATTGAATCACATTAATCCATGGCGAGGGCAGCATGACGTTACGGCCGGTATGCCCTAATGTAACGCGTGACATCATGGATACCGTGACCAGGCCAATGCCACCAACGGCAAACGCATGCAGAGCCAGCGAGCGAGTGGCCAGGCTGCTGTAGGGCTGCAAGGCAAACAGCAGGAAACCGAGGGTAATGAAAATAAAGGCGACGTAAAGTCCCCACAACAGGGGGGCTTTCCAGATGCCGGTGGTGTACCAGTTGTACAGGCGCAGGAGTGAGACCACAACCAGTGGCATGGCCAGATACGCACTTAGCTGCATGTTCAGCAAGAATACATCCGAGATGGAAAGGGCCAGAAACAGAACCAGGCTGCTGACATCCAGAAATTTCGAATTCTTCAGTTGTACCGGGTAACCCACGCCTTTTTCGATAAAAAACGGCATGACCCGTCGCCCCATGGTCATGATCAGCGCAATAATGACAAACAGCCCGCCGTAAATACCCCAGTAGATGCCCATGTCGAGCACATTAAAAAGACCTAGATAAAAAAACAAATTAAACAGGCCCAGCAGGTAAATTTTTGAAACGATGCCTATCTGTTTCCATTGTTTGACCTTTACGATGGGCAGGGTTACTGCAACAGCAAGAAACAGGTTGTAAGCCAGGTCGAACAGGGTGGCCAACACCATCCACTCGGTACCGAACAGGGCGGCTACCCGAGAAGAAACCCACAGTAGCGTGAGCAGCATCAATCCACGGTGCTGTAGGGTTTGTACACCGGTCCAGTTCTTTATCGCGGTTAATAAAAAACCACTGGCCACGGCCATGCTGTAACCATAAATCATTTCATGGGCATGCCAGTGAAAGTGGCTCAGTCCTTTCATTGGAAATGGTACGCCAACGGAATATACCAACAACCACAGCAACATGCTGATGACTGAAAATATACCGGCTGTCAGAAAAAAGGGTCGAAAACCGAGTACGAAGACGTTAAACGGTGTCTCTGGCCCGGAGTTTTGAATATTGAGTAAAGCCATGTTGCGTAAGCTTGATAAAGGCGCGAACAGTATAACACCCGAGGGCTTGCCAATTATTACGGTGGTTAATGTGGATTAATTTACAGTGTCATTTTAAAAAAAATGGGTTAAAGTGAAGCTTGTATTTTGGTCCTGATCATGCAATTTCAACAAAAATAATAAGTCATTGCTTTCCTGGCTCATTGTGTTCTAAGCGACCGCCACCCGGTCTTAAGTGTGAGTAACTATGAAGAACTTAACAAAAGGTCTTCAAAAGGATATTGATAACCTCAAAACCCTGATTTCAAACCCCTCAAACTTTCCTGCTGACAAGGCGATCGATATCGATCGTGTAGTAAAAAATATCGAACAGGCGATCATCCGTTTTGAACACGAAGAATCGCGTATCAAGCATGTGCTCAACAGCTCAGCGGTGGCTATCTGGGACTGGAATATCCAAACCGGTGAAACCACCTTTAACAAGCGCTGGGTGGATATTATCGGTCATCCGTTACATGAAAACACGCCAACTCATATCGAGAGCTGGAAAAAACATATGTATGCGGATGATATTGAAGGGTTCAACCAGGTGGTGGAAACCTTTTTGCAGGATGGTTGTGATTTTTATACCTACGAAAATCGCCTGCAGCATAAGGACGGTCACCTGGTGTGGGTGCACAATACCGGCCAGGTCGTGGAGTGGGACGAGCAGGGCCAGCCGTTAAGGATGATTGGCGTGAACCTGGATATCACCGAGCTGAAAAAAACCCAGGATGAACTGCTTCAGGCCAAGCAGCAGGCCGATAAGGCAATAGAAGAGCTTTCCGAGCAGGCCGTGTTGCTGCAAACCGAAGTGGCCAGGCGGCGTGATATTCAGTCCAAGCTCGACCATATCGCCAAGTACGATCCTCTGACCAATTTACCCAACCGCACGCTGCTGTTTCATCATGCGGATAAACTGCTGGCCTCGGCACGGCGTTACGGTCATAGTGTGGCCGTCATGTTCATAGGCCTGGATGGTTTCAAAACCATTAACAATAATAATGACCACAAGGTGGGCGACAGTGTGCTGGTTGAAACCTCGATACGCCTGAATGAGGTGATCCGAGATGTGGACATGATCAGCCGCCTCGGTGGAGACGAATTTGTCGTGTTGTTGTCCAACTGGAATCAGTTATCCGATGTGGAAGCCATCGCCGAGCGCCTGTTAAAAACCATCAAGCAACCCATTGAGTCCGTGGACATCAAAGAACAGCTCAGTGCCAGCGTGGGGATTTCCATCTTTCCGGATAATGCCGGCTATTTCAAGGATCTGCTGTCATTGGCGGATAAAGCCATGTATGCCTGTAAAAAAGCAGGCAAGGACCGCTTTGCTTTTACACCGTGACCCAGGGGCCTGTTAACAGGCCAGGGTTGTACTGCTCCGTATCATGACCTTTTAGGTTTCAGGTTCAGGTAATAATTGATTAATCCATTGGTGGAGCAATCATGGTTACTGACCATCTCGCCCTTATTGATTTCCTCCAGAATATTGCTGGCCAGGACCTTGCCCAGTTCCACGCCCCACTGATCGAATGAATTCAGGTTCCAGATAATACCCTGGACAAATATCTTGTGTTCGTACAAGGCTATCAGCGAACCCAGGGTTTTCGGGTTGAGGGTGTAAAACAGGAAGGTGTTGGTCGGGCGGTTACCCGGAAAGACCTTGTAGGGTAATAATTTTTCAATCTGTTGCGGGCTTAACCCCTGCGCCGTTAATTCGCGCTCGACTTCCTGTTCTGTTTTGCCGGTCATCATGGCCTCGGCCTGGGCGAAGATGTTCGACATCAAGGCACGATGGTGTCTGGCGATGCACTGGACATTGGAAATGGGTGCCAGCATGTCGGCCGGCACCAGTTTGGTACCCTGGTGCAATAACTGGTAAAAGGCATGCTGGCTGGCGATGCCGATTTCACCAAACAGGATGGGGCCGGTGGTGTAATCAACCTTGGCCCCGTTGCGGTCACAGCTCTTGCCGTTACTTTCCATGTCCGCCTGTTGCAGATACGCGGGAAAACGGTGCATGTTCTGGTCATAGGGCAGGATGGCTATTGCTTCGGAATTAAAAAAGTTGTTATACCAGATGCCCAGCAGGGCCATGATGACCGGTATGTTTTCATTGAGTGGGGCCTTTTTAAAATGCTCATCCACTTCATACGCACCGGCCAGTAAATCATCAAAGTTATCCGGGCCGATGGAGATCACGATCGACAGGCCGATCGCAGACCACATAGAATAACGTCCTCCGACCCAGTCCCACATCTTGAAGATATTTTCCTCGGCCACACCAAACTTGACCGCGGCAGCCGTGTTTGAGGTGACTGCCACCAGGTGTTTTGGCAGTTGAGCCTCGTTATCAAGTTTATTCATCAGCCAGGCTTTTGCGGTCTGTGCATTGACCAGGGTGTCCTGGGTGGTGAAACTTTTGGAGGATATGATAAACAGCGTGGTATCCGGGTTCAGGGTTTCCAGCGTGTTATTAATATGGTTTTCATCGATGTTGGAGACGTAGTGAATATGCAGGTCGTGAATGGCATAGGGGCGTAGTGCCTCGGTGGCCATCAGCGGGCCCAGATGCGAGCCACCTATGCCAATATTAACGACATCGGTGATAGGCTGGTTACTGTGTCCACGCCACTGTCGAGTTCGAACCCTCTTGGCCAGCTTCTTGACCCGTTGCAACTCGCTGTGGATTTCTTCATCCACCCGTTTACCATCGACATACTGGGGCTCGTTGCCCGGATGACGCAAGGCGGCGTGCTGCACGGCACGGTGTTCGGTGTGGTTGATGATTTCACCGGCAAACATTTTATCCCGCCATCCGCTGACATCGGCCTCTTCGGCCAGCTGCAGCAGTAGACCGAGTGTTTCCTGGGTGATTCTGTTCTTGGAGTAATCAAACAGGATGTCATTGAGTTTGAGCGAGTAAGATTCAAAACGTGTCGGGTCCTGCGCAAACAGGTCGCGCATATGGGTGTCCTTGATTTCCTGGTAGTGTTGTTTGAGTTTGCTCCAGGCGGGTAGATCGGTGAGTTGGCTCATGGTTACATACAATCGGTTAACAGTTGGCAGGCATTATAGTTAGCTGGTTCAGGATGAACATAATTCAGATCAATTAATGCTAACTTTACATTATTGCACTATATTGGTGCTTTTTCTCGGGTGATTGACTTAAAAAGTCGCAGACCTGTAAAACAATACAAAAAAGTGCATGATGTATTACCTGTCAACAGGATCGGCGGAGTGATAACTATGTTTGTAAACGCAACAGCCAGACCCAGGTCGATTGGGGGAAATATTGACTATTAGTTCAGCGCTGGGTGAAATCCTGCAGCAGGAGATCCGGTCACGCAAACTGCCGGACAGTTTTATAACAACCGTTGAGCAGTGGTATCTGCCGCTGGCCGAACAAATCGTCAGGGCAAAGCAGCAGGCGGGCCGCGCTTGTTTTGAAGTAAGTTTCAATGGTGCACAGGGCTCGGGTAAATCAACAATCACTGCTTTTTTACGCCTGCTGCTGACGCATCAGTTTGGCCTGTACACGGTGGAAGTGTCCATCGACGATTTTTACCTGACCCGGTCACAACGCGAAGTTTTGTCAAAAACCGTTCACCCGCTGTTTATTACACGCGGTGTGCCGGGTACGCATGATGTGAGACTGGCGCGGCAAACCTTTGACTGTTTACGACACTGTGATAGTCAGCATCCCTGTTATGTACCGACTTTTGACAAGGCTGTGGATGATCGCCGGGCGCGTAGCGAATGGACCAAAGTTGGTCAGGCCGTGGATATTATTTTATTTGAAGGCTGGTGTAATCATGCGCCGTTACAAACCGACGAAGAACTTGAAAACCCGCTAAACGACCTGGAGCGTGAAGAGGATGCCGACGGCACCTGGCGTCGCTACGTGAATGAACAAATTCGTCGCTATCAGGCTGAATTGTTTTCACAGGCAGATTTCCTGGTTTATCTGCAGGTGCCTTCGTTTGAAAAGGTATACGAGTGGAGAGGCCTTCAGGAGTCGAAACTGGCTGCGCAGAAAACGGATAAATCCGCGGTCATGGATACCCGGGCATTGCGGCGTTTTATCCAGCACTATGAGCGGATAACCCGCCACTGCCTGAAAGTATTGCCCGCCGAAGCCGACGTTTTAGTCAGGCTGGGAGACGACCACCAAATTCAATCGATGCATGGCAAAGAGGCCGTTGCCTGATGTTTGGGCACTGGCTGATTTTTACCGATATGGACGGTACCCTGTTGAATCATCATGATTATGATTACGCGGCCGCCGTACCCCTGTTGGCATCACTACAACAGCAGAATATCCCGGTGATTTTGAATACCAGTAAAACCTTCGCCGAACTGGAGCAGTGGGTGGCCACATTAAGGTTAAAACATCCCTTTATCGTGGAAAATGGTTCCGCCATTTTTATCCCACTGGATTATTTTGCCCCGGACATGGTAGAGCGCCATTTACCAGAGGCGACTGTTCATCGCGGTTACCTGCTCAAAACCATTGGTCAGCCGCTGAATGTGTTGAATGATTACGTGCAGGCCGTTGAGCCTCAGGCAATAAATTTTACCACTTGCAGTCTTGAGCAGGCGATGGATATCACCGGTCTGGCCGAGAACGAGGCCCGCCAGGCACAAACCCGGCAGTTCTCTGTGCCCCTGTATTTCGAAGACAGGCAGGCAGAAAAAACATTCGTATCAAAAGCCGAGAAAGATGGGTATAACTGTCTGCGCGGCGGACGATTCGTGCATTTGCAGGGGCATTGCGATAAAGGGCATAGCATGCTGCTGTTGAAACAGCTTTACCAGGCACAGGCACCGCTGGACTATGGCCTGATCGCATTGGGCGATAGCCCTAACGACCTGGCCATGCTGGAGCAGGCGGATATAGCCGTGGTGGTCAAATCACCCGGCAGTGCGCGTATTAAGCTTGAGCACCGTGAAAGCGTTATTCTGACAACCCAGGGCGCACCTGAAGGCTGGGTCGAAGGTGTCACCCGCGCGCTCAACCAAAAACTTTAAAAAACCAGGAGGATAACATGGCAGATAGTTTTCAATCGGGCAGGGTCACCACCCTACACAATATCACCAACCGTTCGATAGAGGACCTGGAAGCTGACCTGATCCGCTTTTCTTATATCAGGCCGATGGGCCTGATATTGCCGTCACTGTATTCGGAACTGGAGCGACCCGCCCTGGCACATATTGTTGATGAACTGGAAAAGGTGCCATATCTAAACCAGATTGTCATTGGACTGGATCGAGCCGATGAAACGCAATTCAGACATGCTTTAAAGTACTTCAAACGCCTGCCACAGAATCATAAAATCTTATGGAATGATGGGCCCAATTTGAGAAAGATAGATGAGATGCTCTCCAAGGAAGGCCTGGCGCCGACGGAAATGGGGAAGGGCAGAAACGTCTGGTACTGTATGGGTTACTCGCTTGCCTCGGAGCAGGCTGAAGCGATAGCGCTGCATGATTGCGATATTGTCACCTATGATCGTGTCATGCTGGCACGCTTGATTTACCCGGTGGCCAATCCCTCTTTCCGATACCAGTTCAGTAAAGGTTACTACTCGCGCGTGGCGGATAATAACCTGGGCGGGCGTGTTTCGCGGCTACTGGTGACGCCGTTGGTAAGAACCCTGCAGAATACGCTTGGGCATAGTGAAAACCTGGATTATATGGACAGCTTTCGTTACCCGCTGGCTGGCGAATTTTGCATGCGTCGCGATGTCATGAAAGGCCTGAGAATGCCGGGTGACTGGGGTCTTGAAATCGGTGTGCTGGTTGAAATGTTGCGCAATTATTCAACCCGCCGTATCTGCCAGGTGGAAATTGCCGATATCTACGATCACAAACACCAGGATGTCTCCCATGACGATGAAGAAAGCGGTCTGTCCAAAATGTCGATCGACATTGCCAAGGCTTTTTATCGCAAGATGGCGACCAACGGCATCGTGTTTAATAAAGGCGTGTTCCGTACCTTAAAGGCAACTTATTATCGAATCGCGCTGGACTTGATAGACAGCTACCGCTGCGATGCGATGATGAATGGCCTGTCCATCGACTGTCATGCTGAAGAGCAGATGGTCGAGTTGTTCGCAGAAAATATCATGAAAGCGGGTGATCACTTTCTGAACAATCCGATGGAACAACCGTTTGTGCCTCACTGGAATCGGGTGGTCAGCGCCATACCCGATATTTACGACCAGTTGCTCGAGGCGGTTGAAAAAGATGAAAGGAAATATTCTGATTGAGTTTTGTTTGATTTCTTAAGTCCATGAGTAAAAAAATACAGCCTTGTCGAGTTCGATTATTAAATCATTTACGATTTATTTATCCGGACCAAAATGAAGAATTGCTGGCCGACCAGTTGATCGAACGACTGGGTCTGAAGGAAAAAAGCTGCAGAAAAATAAAGCCTTATCAAAATAACTGGAACCAGAGCGATATCTATGCCATCACTTATGGGGACAGTGTGATAGAAAAAGGTGAAAAACCCCTGGTCACACTGCGAAAGTTCTTTAAACATCATTTCCAAGATATTATTACCGCCATCCATATCCTGCCCTTTTATCCTTACAGTTCAGATGATGGTTTTTCCGTCATTAATTACAAACAGGTCAATGACAAGCTCGGTGACTGGCAGGATATTGAAGCCATAGCGGAAGATTTCAAGTTGATGTTCGATCTGGTCATCAATCACTGTTCTGCCCGAAGCGAGTGGTTTGAACGGTTTAAAAAAAGACAGTTACCGGAAAAGGATTATTTTATTGAAATCGATCCCCGGGCTGATTTGCACGAAGTTATCCGCCCAAGAACCAGTCCACTGCTGAAAGAGGTGGATACCCTGGATGGTAAAAAATACGTCTGGTGTACCTTCAGTCACGACCAGGTCGATTTGAATTTCAGTAATCCCCAGGTTTTGCTGGAGATGGTGGATATCATTCGTTTTTATATGGATCGTGGCGCAACTATTTTTCGCCTGGATGCGGTGGCCTTTTTGTGGAAAGAACTGGGAACAAGTTGCCTGAATCTGCCGCAAACCCATGAAATAGTTCGCCTGTTGCGAACTTTGATTGAGTATAAAAACCCCAAAGCCATCATCATTACCGAGACCAATATCCCGAATCGCGAAAACCAGACCTATTTCGGTAACTCCAACGAAGCCCATGTGGTGTATAATTTTTCTTTGCCCCCTTTATTGTTGCATGCACTGATTACCGGGAATAATTATTACCTGAATGACTGGATGATGAGTATGCCGCCCGTCAAGCATGGTACCACCTACCTGAACTTCATTGCCTCGCATGATGGTATTGGGTTACGTCCAGCCGAAGGCCTGCTGACCGATGAAGAAATTACGCAGATAACAGATACCATGCAGCAATTTGGCGGTAGAATTTCGTGGCGCAATCTGTCCGGTGGCGAGGTCAGGCCTTATGAAATCAATATCAGTTTATACGACGCGCTGAGTGGAACGATAAACGGCAGGGATAAATACCAGTTTGATCGGTTTATTTGTGCCCATATCGTGATGCTTGGTTTAAAGGGTATTCCGGCTTTTTATATTCATAGTTTGCTGGCCACCGGAAATGATCAGGACAAGGTGGAGGCAACCGGTAATAATCGGGCCATTAATCGTCATGAATGGTCCTGCGACCAACTGGATCACATGCTCGAAGATAAAGGCTCCCGCCATACCCGTGTGTTGGGACGATTTAAACAGATCATAGCAATCCGCGCCAAGCAATCCGCTTTTCATCCCAATGCCAGTCAGTATGCCATGCACCTGGGCACAGGAATTTTTGCTTTTTGGCGCCAAAGTCAAAAAAGAAAACAAAGTATTTTCTGTATCCATAATGTCACCGACCAAAACATTGTTATTCCCTTGCACCGTATTAATCTTGTTGATACAGGCATATGGACGGAGTTGTTGACGGGAAGACAGTTTGAAGATGTGTGGGATGATCTGGAGTTGGCGCCGTATCAATGCGCCTGGTTGAGTAACATTTAAGATATCGCAAAAATCGCCGGGTTCGCCTGGCGGGTGATGAGGGAGCAACAGAAATATTATTGGGGGCGATGAAATACACTTTTCCGATTACCCGTTCTTTTTTTATACCCAGGTCAGGTTGATTCGACGGTCGAGTTAAAACCCATTTTTCCAATACGGTGGGGTATTGAAGGATTTTACCGACCTGGGATTAAGATGCTCCTTGAGCATTTAATTCGATAGATATCCTTAACAAAACCATCATGTCCAGAATGACTTTTTACCTCAGTATCTCACCCGAGAAGTATCAGCGCTATTACCAGGGCTCTGCAAAATTTGTCCATGTGCAAGCGGATGATGGGCGCAGTTTGCAGTTTCCAGCTTCTGAATTACAGAAATTTGTCGCGCATAACGGGATACAGGGACGTTTTGAAATCGAGTTTGATGAACAGTACAAGTTGAGAAACCTAAGGCGATTAACCAGGGCCAGTTAGCACGAATTTATCAGGACTGCTTTCCGGTCTGTAAATCTGGTATACATCACCCCCCCCCACTGTTTTGGCGGGTTAACCGCTATTCCCCCGTAAAACTTATGGTCTTATATAACCAGAGTTTAAAGTTATAAGCAAAAAGTTTATAAAATGCAGGGGTATTTTTGAATGAGTTGATATAGGTTAAGTCCTTACAAATATTATTGATTTAGAATCCGTCAGGAAATCATCACTGCGGGGGGCGTCATGAAAAAAAATCAATTAATTCTTTTGGTTATCGGCATTGTCGGATTGGGCTTCAATAGCGCGCTGTTTGCCAAAACAACTTCTGGAAATAAAGAAGGCTGTATATCCTGCCACAATGGCATTGAGGACATCCGTGATCCGAAAAGCGGTATGCTGGCCATGATCAAGGCGCTTGGTTCATCACACGGTGATGGCGAAGGTTGCGTGATGTGTCACGGCGGTGATCCAAAAGCAACTACAGCCGAGGCGGCACATAAGGGCTCCCCCAAAAGCCTGATGGATGCGCGCGGTCCGCAAACCTTTTATCCGGACCCTGGCGCGATGGATGTAAATAAGTTCAGTTGTGGCCAGGGCGGTTGTCATCAGGGTTATGCCGAACGCCTGGAAAAGGCGCTGATGAACACGGAGGCGGGTAAAATCCAGGGTAACCTGCATACCTGGGGTATTCCCGAAGTACAGAACTACCAGGTGCCCTGGGGAAATTATGATGTCAAGGATGGTGATGGCCCGGTTCCCAGCGTGGGCACTCCCGAGTACAAGGCCTACATGGGCGATATGATCAGGGCACATAAGGACCAGTTCCCGGATGAGTTGAAACAGATCCCCAACCCTTCGGTGGAAGAAATCGAAAAGGACCCCAAACTGGCCGGTTTCACCTATCAGCGTCAACAATGTCAGCGCTGCCATGTGACGGTCAAGGGCCGTGAAAAACGTGGAGACTATCGCGGTCAGGGCTGTTCCTCTTGCCACATTCCCTATGGCAATGAAGGCATTTACCAGGGCAATGACCCGACTATCAACAAAAAAGAGAAAGGCCATATGCTGGTACACAGCATTCAGGCCACTCGAAAATCCGTGGTTAAGGCCGGGGATGTGCATTATTCCGGTATACCGGTTGAAACCTGCAATTCCTGCCATAACCGTGGCAAACGCATCGGTGTGACTTACCAGGGTCTGATGGAATTTCCATACGGATCACCCTATAACGAGGACGGTAACAAGCAGCCCAAACTGCATACCAAAAAGTACCTGTTTATCTCCGATGATCTGCATCACCAGATCAAGAGTCGTCCGGAAAACCCGAAAGGTGGTTTGTTGTGTCAGGATTGTCACACCAGTATCGATATGCATGGTGATGGCAATATCTTCGGCACCACGCTGGCGCAGGTGGAGATCGAATGTGAGGATTGCCATGGCACCCCGGATAAATTTCCATGGGAATTGCCGATGGGTTATGGGGAAGAGTTCCAGCAGCCACTGAAGTCGGACAAGGGACGAGGCCTGTCAGAAACGCCGTCAGTGGAAACCATGTCGTTTGCCACCACCTACCCCAAGCGGGAAGGCTATCTCAAAACCACGCGTGGAAATCCTTTTGGTAACGTGGTGAAGGACGGTAAAAAAGTCATCATGCATTCCGCAACCGGTAACGATTTCCAGGTGCCAATACTCAAACAGCTGTCACAGGATAATGCTTATCGTAACCAGGATGCGATGGTGGCCATGTCAAGTGTCAAGAAACATTCGGAAAGTCTTGAATGTTATGCCTGCCACGCTTCATGGGTACCCCAGTGTTACGGTTGTCACGTCAAGGCTGATTACAGCATGGACAAGGATGGCAAGCAGAAACATGATACCGACTGGATTGCTTCAGGATCCGCGCGTAACGCGGATGGTTCGACCGCGGAATCCCCCCTGGGTGTCAAAGGTATCCAGAGCCCGGGCAAGATATCCGAAACCCGTTCCTACCTGCGCTGGGAAGAGCCGGTGTTGGGTATTAATGGTGAAGGACGGGTAACGCCACTGATGCCGGGTTGCCAGATCGTGTACACCGTGATCGACTCCAAGGGTGAGACCATAGCACTGAATGTGATTGGTACTTCCGAGGACGAACGCAAAGAGCTGGGCCAGGAACGTGCTCCATTGGCCATCGATATGGCGCCGGTACAACCGCATTCCGCGCAACGCAAGGCGCGTACCTGCGAGTCCTGCCATAACAACCCGAAAGCCATGGGTTACGGCATCTCCGGTGGTGTGTTCCAGACCCGTTATCCAGAGGATGTGGTGGAAGACCTGATTGACCAGAAGACCGGTCAGGTGATCCCCAGTACCTTCCAGGTGCAGATCCCCAAGATCGAGGCATTGGATTTCGACTGGTCCACCATTATCAAGGATGGTCAGCAGGTACAGACTGTCGGCACTCACTGGCCCTTGTCACGCGCCCTGCCCAAGGAAATGCGCGACGCGATGGACCGCACCGGATTGTGCATGGGCTGTCATCGTGAAATGACCAACGAGCAGCTGTGGAGCAAGGTGGCCAAACCCGGTCGACTCGATGACCAGCAGCATATCGAGCTGATGAACAAACTGTTCCGGGCTTATGCCTCAGAAGTAAGTAGTAATAAGTAGAAGCTCTTGTCCGGCCCACCCATTCTCTGGTGGGCCGGCTCCTTTTTCAGATATAATTTTGATTTTCCCAAGAGGGTTGATTTGATGAACCCCGGTTTAAAATACCTTTACCTTCCTGTCGTCATTTATGCTTTGCTGTTTGTTCCACTGCATGCAGAGCAATCCACGAAACCATACAGTATTGGCAAGCGTCTGCAAACGGACGATGGCCTGCCCAGCATACGCACCGGTGGAGCGCATGGCAGCCGTAATCCACACAGTAAACTGTCCCCGCAGATGCACATACAGGTGGCCCTGCAGCATAAGGCCGAAGGCCGTATGGGAGAAGCGTTTCGGGCTCTGGACGATGCCATTTCGCGTAACCCGATGAGTGCCGAACTGTTTGCGGTGCGCGGCAGTTTTTACTTGGAGCGGCAAGACGTCAGCCAAGCATTGAGCGATTTTGAAGCTGCGCTGAAACTGTCCCCAGACAGCGCGGCTATTCTGACCAACCGGGCCCAGGCTTATCGCCACTTTGGCCGTATAGCGGAAGCCCTGAAGGATCTGGATCGGGCCATCGAACTGAATCCGAATCTGATGGCGGCCTATTTCAATCGCGGCTCAATCCATTACAGCAGTGCCGATTTTGCCCGGGCGCTGAGTGATTTTGATACCTGTATCGCCATCGACCCGCATGCCGCCGGCCCGTATTTTAACCGTGCTTCAGCTAAAGATGCGCTGGGTGACCGCGATGGTGCCATTGCGGATATCAAGCGATTTATCGAGATTAACACTAACAGTGGCTGGAAAAAAACAGCCGAAAAACTACTTGATCAATGGCAGGCGGGTGAACACAAGCCAGGCAACAAATCGTGAGGTGAGACGCTGTTCATGAAGAGACTTAAAACCCTGTTCTTCCTCTTGCCTGCGCTTGTATGCAGCGTGTTGCAGGCTGCACAAACCGATAACAGCTTTGCCAGCCTGCTCAGCGAGGCCGGGCTTGGTTTTGTTAAGCCCGAGCAATATCATGCCGTAACGGTGCATGACAGTGAACTGTTTCCATACGAACATTCGATACGCCATGATAATAACAAGCTGGAGATCCGATACTCGATCAGACCGCTGGCGCGCATAGAGATTGACTATGAGGATCCGCATAATGCCGCTCCCGAACCCAACCATATCTTCACCATGATGTTTACCGCGTTAATCGGCCAACTGTCCAGTGGCGGCAACAGCCCGCACCGGGAATACAATAGCGAAGAAGCCCGGCAAAAATTCAATGCGGACTGGGCGGCGCTGTCGGTTTTTGATGTAGAGCAATCCTATTCTCCGGACTACCGGCAGGCGTTTCTGGTGGCCCTGCATAAAAACAACCTGTCCGATGCCTATATCATCATCCTGTTCAATGATTACAGTGAAATAAAAGCGGATATTAACCAGGCAATACAAACGCTACGATTTAATTAGCGGTTAAGAATTTTTCCAAACTTCCAGGTTATCAATCAGGCGGGTCTGCCCGAGACGTGCAGCGGCAAGGATCACCGCATCGCCGGTATCTTGTACCGCCTGTAAGGTCGTTTGTTCACAGATGTCGAAGTAATCCACCTGAAAACCAT
>JANTFY010000040.1 GCA_024763185.1 Gammaproteobacteria bacterium
TTGGACGGGTGCCTGCGAGGCAAGCGGTAAGGAATAAATGGTAAACAGGATTAAAAGTGTAGCAGGCTTGGATTTATATCGATCTAACTTCATTATTATTTTGTAGATGATGGTAAGAGGGGTTTAGAAAACCCTACGTAATCGCTTTAGGATAATTTCCCTGACCTGAAAGATCAATCAGCTTTTTCGCTCCACATTTTTACCCTGCTAAAGGGTAATTAAAAAAGATACACGGCGCACAGCCAGTTTTTCCGGATTATCCGGGAGTTTTACGACCTCTGGCCACGCTTGACTCTGATACCTTATTTACGATTCTTGTTCATCATATACCGCTAATTCAAGCGCCTTGGTTCGGTTATTCAACAGGTAACGGGAAGGAACGGTGTCAAGCACACCCAGTTTAAGCAGTCGTTTAATCGGCTGACCCTCGGAATGCACGATAAAAATATTTTTTCCTGCCTGCAACATGTCCTTGATCGATTCTTCCAGCGCCAATGCCGAAGTCACACCCATATGCGGCACCGCGGAGATATCAATAATAAGTGTCTGGCATTCGGTGATCTCAGAATTCTTGCGGCTGATGGCCCGGGACACACCAAACATCATCGAACCTTTTAACAACAACATCATCACCTTGCCGCCTGACGATTCGAGCAAGTCCTTCTCATAAGAAGTCAATGAACTCTCACCGCAGGAAGTGTTATTAATGACCTCAACATCATTTTCCTGCAATTCCGACAACTTGGTCACCGTCATCACATTGGCAATAAACAGACCGATACCGACTGCTGCAATTAAATCCACAAACACGGTGAGCAGGATTACACCGTAAACGATCAGGGTTCCCTTGGTGGAAATACGGTGTGCGCGCTTCAGGAAACCCCAGTCGATGATATCGAAACCCACTTTCAAGGCGATGCCTGACAGAACAGCCAGCGGAATAAAAGCGGTTAAAGAAGAAGCCCACATCACTATAATGACCAGGATAGCCACGCGCACCAGGCCGGATAAAGCGGTACGACCACCCGTCTGAATGTTCACTACTGTGCCCATGGTTGCGCCTGCACCCGGCAGGCCTCCAAACAGGCCAGACATCATGTTGCCGATACCCTGGCCGATCAGCTCCTTGTCCGAGTTATGCTGGGTTCGGGTCAGACTGTCTGCAATCACCGAAGTGAGCAGGGCATCGATACTGCCCAGCATACCCAGCACGATGGCATCCACCATCATCAGCTGCCATTGATCGATACTGAAAACAGGCATACTGAATTGCGGCAAGCCGGCCGGTATTTCACCAATGCGCCGGACCTCGTCGGTACTCAGCAACATCACCGACAGCACAGTACCTAAAATTAACACCAGCAATTGTGGCGGCATATATTTCTTCATCCCGCTGGGCATAAAAAACAGGATCACCAGGGTCATGCCTCCCAGCAGGATCTCCGGCAGTCTGGTTCCACTGATCAGCTCGGGAATGTTCTGAATAACACCGATTACACCGCCTGCTGGTGTCGGCTGGCCCAGGATCGGTCCCAACTGCAGGATAATCAGGATAATACCGATACCGGACATGAAACCGGAAACCACGCTGTAGGGCATCAGGGTCACGTATTTGCCCAGGCGCATCAGACCGAACAGGATTTGAAACATGCCGGCCAGTACCACCACAGTAAAGGCCATCGCCAGTCCGTTTTCCGGATTATCCGCAATCAACTTGGTAATGACCGCGGTAAACACGACGGTCATGGGGCCTGTGGGTTCGGAAATTAACGTAGGGGAGCCCCCAAACAGGGCAGCAAACAAACCCACCATGATGGCACCATACAGTCCCACCTCAGCTCCGGCTCCAGAAGCGACACCAAATGCCAGCGCCATGGGTAATGCAATAACAGCAGCCGTCACACCACCCAGAATATCGCCATGCAAATTGCGTAGATGTATTTCGTTAAAAATCGACATACGTTATTTCCTGTGTATTGATAACCGTAACAAGTGACCCACAAAAATTGTGACCTGATTACGATTTCAAATTAGGTTGGAGCAGCGCCTATTATATCCTCAAAAACAATATGCCAGCACCGCTTAGTTTGATAATGACAGGAAAACCGAAGTAGCATTAATATCAGCTAATGCGGTACGCACAACCCAACCCTGATGGGGCCTTGGACCGTAACCTGGTCACCAGCCCTAGTGGATCAGGGCTGGGGGCAGTTATATCGTTCTATCAACGCTTTGAGTGCGGTTTGCTTATCACTGAAAAAACGATCCCGGCCCATATCCTCCAGTAACCCGCTGAGAATCATCAACTTGGCGACCTGGTATTTGAGGCCGCTGAACATCAGGCTGACACCCAGCTCTTCGAGACGCAAGTTGAGCTCTCGAATTTTCTCTTCACCGGAAGCATCCATTTCGTTGATGCCACTACCGATGATCACGATGGCCCTGGCTTCAGGGTATTCACGATGGGCTTCAAGGATAATATCTTCAAAATAAGCGACATTGGCAAAAGTCAGGGAGCCGTCAAAACGCACCGGGACAAACTTGCTACAGATCGGTGACAGGTTGTGTGCACGAATTCCTCCCAAGGTGCCATCCGGTTTGAAGCTTACAATTTCTGCTCGCGGCGTCATGGTGCGAATCATGTAATGGGTTACGGTTAAAACGATGCCCAGCAAGATGCCATTGGCGATGGATGGCGCCATGATCAGGGTTGCAAAAAATGTCACGATACCGATAACCGCACCCACCCGATCAACCTTCCAGGCCTGGAGCAATGGCCTGATTCGGATCAGGCTAAACACGGCCATCATCACGATAACCGCCAACACCGCCTGTGGCAGGTGGTAAAGGTAGGGAGTAAAAAACAGTAACACCAGGACCACTGCCGTGGCACTGATGATGGCGAATAATCCGGTTCGGGCACCGGTTTTTGCGGCTACTGCGGAACGTGAAAATGAACCACTGACTGTAAACGAGCCAAAAAAACTTCCAGCGATATTGGCTAAACCCTGGCCAACAAGTTCCTTACTGGTATCGACCCTTTCTCCGGTTGAACTGGAAATTGCTTTAGAAATCGAGGTAGCCTCCATAAAACCGATCAAAGCCATCACCAGGGCCGCGGGCAGCAATGCAAGCACCAGCCCCCATTGAATGGTGGGCACTTCAAAACTGGGCAGGCCCTGGGGAATGGTCCCCACTACGCTACCACCGGCAGACAGTTCAATCTGATGATCGCGAACACCGGAAAAACGCCAGGTGGTCTCTTCTCGGCTAAAACCTTCGGGCGAGTTGTCCCCGTTCAATATTATCAAACGCCCATCCTGATCCGTAGCCGAGTTAAAACGAATCGAGTGGATTTCAATACGGCGACGGGTATTTTCTTTCTTCAACTGCTGTAATTCATGGTCGAAAATCGCCGCCGCCGCAAGCAAACTGGCCGACTGTTCAAAATCATGCGCCCGGTCTCTTTGTTCCAGTTTGTCCGCATTTTTTCTCAGGTCGGCAACTTCCGTAATCAGTTTCGCAATACGTTGCTCCGTCACGTTATAACGCTCCAGCAACTGGGCGGTTTCAGGCTCATATATCTGCTTTACATCGACCAGAATCTTTTTTTCATAACCCAGCAGTGCACTGATGATGGTGGTGATCACCACTACGATCAACACACCCGGAAGCTTGCCAGACACCCGGCGTAACAGTTCGATAAGCACCCAGGCACCAACGGCGAACGCCAATGTGGCCAGGTGAACCTGGGGAATTTGCGACAATACACGCCACAAATCAGCAAGATAAGATTCCGTACGAGGAAATGGTACGCCAAGTATCTTGCTAAGCTGAGACAGACCGATAATAAGGGCCGCGGCATTGGTGAAACCGACAATAACCGGGCTCGACAACAGGTTAACAATGGCTCCCAGTTTAAAAACACCCAATGTCAGGCGTAGGATCCCGACCATCAGGGCAAGCATTATTGACAGCTCAATGAAGCCGGGGCTGCCTGGCGTGGCAAAAGGAATCAGCGCTGCAGCCGACATGAGCGAAAGCATGGCGACCGGTCCGGTGTGTAACTGGCTGGATGACCCCCACAGAGATGCGATGATTACGGGGACAAATGAAGCGTAAAGGCCGTAAACAACGGGTAATCCGGCCAGTTGGGCATAGGCCATGCTCTGCGGCACAAGGATCAGGGCTACGGTCACACCCGCGATCAAGTCAGCTCGTAATTTCTCTGTCGTGAGCGGAAACCATCTCAGGAACGGCAGTACTGTGTATATCCAATTTGGCATAATCAATCCGGAATCAGAGCTTAACTTAAAACCTATAATATTAGCATTTTCTTAATTAATAATTAAGGGCTATTTTTCTAGATTACCTTGGTGCTCCAGTAAGTTTTATTGCTATAAACTTGATGCGCACCCGTAAGGAAAACGATCGCAATTTAAACAGGTTGATGCCACGCACAGCCCTGATCCCAATAACCCAGGCAGGAACATTAGCGCCAAGATCAACTTCAAATTACCCGGCACCTACTTGAGATACTGCTTTAACAAGGGCCAGGATTTTTTCATGCGTTCGCGAATATCGGGTTCACGTTTAATCGCAAAATCAAGAAATGCCTGGGCTGCAAGCGATAACTCTTTACCTTTGGGGTGCACGATGTTCCAACTGCGCATGATTGGAAAATCCTCCACATCCAGAATCGTCACTGGCCCTTCACTACTGTCCAGGGTCAGGGTGTGTAACGACAAAACTGATATCCCCAGCCCCGCTGCTATGGAGTACTTTATCGCTTCACTGCTACCCAGTTCCATGCGCACGTTGGGATGCAAACCCTTCGAATCAAACAATCGCATCGTTGCATCGCGAATCCCGGAACCCGGCTCCCTGATGATAAATGGCTCCTTGCTGATACGCTCAAGACTGATATTTTTCTTACCGACCAGCGGATGATCGCTGGGTGCCATGACCACCAGGGGGTTGGGAGAAAACTCGTAAAACTCAACATCGATACCTTCCTCAGGTGCCTGCCCCATGATGTAAAGGTCGTCTTCATTGGCGACCATCCGCTCGATAATGAAGTTTCGATTGGTCACGGTGAGTGATAATTCGATACCTGGGAAATCGTTACTGAAATGTCCCAGCACTTCCGGAACCAGGTATTTAGCTGTTGTCACGATGCCCAGTTTCAACTTGCCACTTTTTAAACCCTGGAAGTCGGATATCTTCATTTCCAGATTGGATAGTATCTGAAAAATATCGCGGCAAGCCTGGTACAACTCCTCACCGGTTTCTGTCGGTACCACGCTGCGTCCCACGTGCTCGAACAAGGGGAGGCCCACCACATCCGTTAATTTCTTGACCTGCATGGAAACCGTGGGCTGGGTTAAAAACAACTCTTCGGCGGCGCGGGTAAAACTACCCAGACGCACGATCGATTCAAAGATCTGAAGTTGACGGAAGGTGGCATGCCGAATCATGTGATCCGGCTTAGCAACAGACGGAGAAAAGCCCTCACTTTTTTGTTGCTTAGGCATGAATATCTACCTTGTTGGCATCATTGTTACTCTCTTAGGCAAACTTGGCATTAAATCCAATCGTCTGAAAAGATGCTTACCTTTTCCAGAGGTATTCGAAAGCCGAGACCGGCTCACAGGAGACGGGATCTGATTTTGTTAATCAGGCCACACGCGTCGTCCGCTATTAAACAGTTTACGCAATTCTTTTTTGGCCGGGGCTGTCGTTGTTTTTTTCTTGCTAACCGCTTGGCTTGTTGTTTTCTTCACCACTTTTTTCTTGCTAACGGCTTTTTTAGGAGCCGCTTTCACTGCTGGCTTTTGTGTTTTATCCTGACCGGCAGCCTGCGCCTTGGTTTTCTGGATCGAAGCAATCAACTTCTCCCCGGCGTTATCTTTTGCACTCATAAAAATTTCTCCATTTCTTCAACTAATTGATAGATTTCTTCGGATGCCGCTCTTCCACGACTACCTATATCATGCACAGTGCGCCCTTCCAGAAAACTGTGTCGGTAAATCGCCCGACGCTTGATAAAAGCCCTGGAGGCCGGTAAATCCAGCTCTGCCAGTGCGCTTTCCATCAGTTTTGACAAACGTGTTCTGCTTTCAAACTGGTTGATTACCAGCAACACTTTTAATTCAGGATTAACCTGGCGCGCCTGATCCACGGCTTGTTCGATATGCACCGTGGCCCATATATCGAGCGGAGAAGGCAGTACAGGCACCACCGCCAGATCGGCGATACGTAATGCATCATGCATCTGTTGCGATTGCGCAGAAGGCGGACAGTCAATCAAACAGTGGGTATAATCGGCAGACAGGTCATCATAGGTTTGTTGCACATCCTGCCCGGCCGGAATTACGTTGATGAGGTCCTGGGCCTCAGACAAATCATGCCATTGTAATGAGGATTGTTGAGGGTCCGCATCCAGAATGACCGCGGGGGATTCAGTAGCCAATGCTGCGGCAAGATTAACGCAAAGCGTAGTCTTTCCTGCACCACCCTTGTTTCCAATCAATGCGATGACGGGCATCGATTAATCGGTCCCCGGGTTGAAAGATTCATTGAGATTGTCGAGAAGTTCGGCAAATTCCCAATGTGGTTTTTTTAAACTCCCGTCTTCATCGGCATGAATGGTCATGTTGACATAATCCTTACCGAACCCCATATCCGGGTATAGATTGTTAGATTCGGATAATTCTGCTGCCTGGTCGAGAAAATCACGCAAGGTTTCGTAATTTTCAAATTCGTACCGTTTTTCAAGTCGTTCGGGGCGTTTACGTTCAACCCAGGATTGACTCATTTCAGTACTCCTCTTAACTATCGTTATACAAAATTATCAGTGACGATTATAACGTCAACGTCAGCTCACCAACCAAAGGATTCAGCCTGACAGGTTTTCTATCCAGGCTGTCAGTTCCTTTACATGCTGCTGTTCTTCTTCCAGCAGGGCCTGGAAGAAAGTTTTGTCGTCTGGATAACGCTTTGCAGCACAGTAAATAACCGCATCATGGTACAGTTTAACCAGTTCGGTCTCAAATGCCTGATTGATGCGTAGCAGGGAAAGAAGATCCGGACCGAGCTTAACCGGACGAAGCTGTGATGCGTTGGGGGCTACACCCTTGGCAAGCATGCGACCGATAATACGATCGGCATGCTCCATCTCTTCACGAGCTTCTGACTTGAAATTTTCCGCTTCCTGTACAAGCCCCCAGTTCGCGACTAATCGCGACTGGGTTGTGTACAACTGGACAGCAGATAGCTCCAGGCTTAAAGCCCGTCCAAGATAACCCAGGACCTGTTGGTCGGACATAGCGGACTGATTCATAAGCAAGCCAAAAGCCTGGCCAGATCAGGTAGGGCCTTAACCAGCAGCCTTTTTGGAGGAATCACCTTCAGCTAATACCGGTTCAACCTCACGATGTGGACGGGCGATGATGTGCGCCGCCACCAGACCGTCACCGACACGTTCACAGGCATCTGCACCTGCACGTACGGCGGCGTTTACAGCGCCAGTTTCTCCACGAACCAATACAGTGACATAGCCACCGCCGACAAATTCACGTCCAATCAACCGTACCTCGGCTGCCTTGGTCATTGCGTCAGCTGCTTCGATCGCTGGTACCAGACCACGTGTTTCAATCATTCCCAGTGCAATACCGTAATTTTCATTTGCCATTATTATGCTCCAATTTTAAATATCAGAAATATGCGGTTGGCTACGAATACTCTTTAACAAAAATTATTTGCTTTCGAGTACTGGCTCAACTTCGCGATGAGGGCGTGCAATAATGTGAGCAGCAACCAGACCGTCACCAACACGTTCACAGGCATCTGCACCCGCACGAACCGCAGCATTAACCGCACCGGTTTCACCACGAACCAGAACAGTTACATAACCACCACCAACGAATTCACGTCCGATCAGACGAACTTCAGCTGCCTTGGTCATCGCATCAGCTGCTTCAATAGCAGGAACCAGACCGCGTGTTTCAATCATGCCTAAAGCAATACCGTAATTTTCATTTGCCATTTTTCTATCTCCGTAGTCGAAGTAATTAAAAACTCATGTTAAACCGTGCGGCACACGGCAACAGATTTAGTCGTTAGCCGAGTACTGGCTCGACCTCTTTATGCGGACGCGCAATGATGTGCGCTGCCACCAGACCGTCACCAACACGTTCACAGGCATCAGCACCTGCGCGAACAGCTGCGTTAACCGCTCCAGTTTCTCCACGTACCAAAACGGTGACATAGCCACCACCGACGAATTCACGACCAATCAAACGGACTTCAGCCGCCTTGGTCATGGCATCCGCCGCTTCAATAGCGGGAACCAGACCGCGTGTTTCAATCATTCCCAGTGCAATACCGTAGTTTTCATCTGCCATCTTTCGTGTCTCCTGTTGACTCGATTCTTAGTTAATCCTGTTATCGTTTAAACCTTCGATAACGCTATTCTTTATCCGGCCAGTGATCGATGATTCCACACACCGCCAGATCGGTCAGGATTTCAAAATCTCCTGCCGTGTAACGCGCGGCTGAACCACTCGTCACAAAAACCCAATTTCCCGGTTCCGCTCCAACCGGATCTGTCGCTACCAGGCGACTTCCGCTTTCGGTCTGCAGCACCCGTAATGCGACATGCTTGAGACCTTCAATTCTTGCAGTGCACTGTAAAGAGCCTTCAACTTTTACTATCTGCACTGGCTTACGCCTCGTCAGATTCCGGTGGCCATTTATCAATAATGCCGACAATGGTCAAGTCACTCGGATAACCCTTGCTACCAGCCGCTTCACGCGCTGCTGAACTGCCCACACAAATTACCCAGTCACCCGGCTTAGCGCCAACCGCATCAACCGCTACCGCCTGTGCTGAACCGTCCTGAACCACCTGCAACAATTTATGCTCCATCATGGCTATGCGGTTGGTCGAAACCAGCGGCCTTATAATCTGACAGATTTTCATTAATGACCTCCGTCAATTTCCGGATTAACCGAACACTGCAAAACTTCAATCGGTGCGTTGGCGTTACAGTCACGAATAACTTGCAATATGTGCAACATACCCTGTTCAGCCAAAGCCGCGTATCGTTCATTTAATGCCCGGGTCACGCGCTGGCAATGCTGTTCTGCCCGTTCGCGTGCGCCTGGCACCTGGCCGTGATAATCAAAACGCACGACCACCGGGACAGGCAAACCCTTATTCACATTCAAGCCTGTAAATATCTTGATCCCGACATCGGTATCGGCAATCGCCTCTTCTACCGTGTTGAGATACGCGAAATACATCAGATTCCTGAGCTGTATCTCTTCAAACCCGACTCCGGCACCAATAAAGCGTTCAGCATGCCCGGTATCGGGATAGGCATCGCCAAAATAACGCCTTACATATTCTATCTGCGATAGATTGTTCTCAATCAAATGAGCTGCAAACTTCGCGGTTCCTTCGATCGCTTCCGGTGAACAGGACCGTACCTGGTTAGCGATAAATTTTCGCCCTTCTTCAGCCGTTCCAAATTGAGTCACCTTGTAAACATCCATGGTGTCTACAAAACGATCCAGATGTATCACACCCTCCGCATCCGGAACATGCACTCGCATCGAGTCAGTATCCGTATCCAGACCTATCAGCAACAGATCCAGAGATGCTCCACAGCAAAAGTTGGCTTCCACTGCGGTTTTGAAACTGTTCAATCTTTCCAGGCCACCTTCAGCAGCCTTGTCGTCATCCGACGCATGAAACGCACAACCCTGATGCAACGGATCAACCGAACTGAAGTGATAAGCCACCACTTTCAGATACCGGGTGGGTTTATCAGCCGTGTTCGGCTTTCCTTCCCGGAAACGCATCATTTCCGTTTCCACCCATTTTTCGACACTGTTATCAATATCGAACATGGCACCCGCATAAGACTTTCTGCGTACGTTTCGATGCGGCAGTCTCAGTACGTAACGAATGACATGAGCCAGACGTCCGTCTGCGCAGGGTGAAATATCCACCGTATGAAAACCGCATGACTGAATAAATTCATCAAACTGGCTTTCATCTTTATGCGCCAGTGGTGACTGGGTATAAAACTCATCGGTAAACCGGTGATAGGTTTTAAACACACACCAGGCAAAAAGCCGACGCATATCCAATTGTTCAACCCAGGCATTTGCCAGGATTTCCTGCGGTAGCTCAAACCCCAGTTCACCACGTGCGATACGTTGCGCCTGTTGTTCAAAATCCACCTCGTGCTGCAACGCCGAGATCTTTTTCAGCACTTGCACGATGCCATCAAAGCCTTCCTTGACCCGATTTTCGTAATCGTAAAGGCGAGCGTTTTCACGCTCATCAACCAGCGGGTGATGACTACCAGCTTTTGTCTCAAGCGGATGTCCGACAGGTTGACGAATTACTTTTTCGTCAACATGACAGTCACCTGGTCTGCGGCAGGGTGCTTTTCCTGCCGCAATGCCTGGTTGAAACGATCTACGAAGCATAATGCCCAAAACCTCTCAGTACGGGCCTTAACCGCGAGCTCCGCCCGAATAGGTTATCAAAGATCCGTCATCGTAATTACCACTGCTTCCGGTCACTCGACTGACTGGCTTTGGCATCTCCTGCTTTTCATCTCGCAGGGTCTTATGCACCATCGCGCTTACTGCACCACGACGGGAAGGATTTCTGACCAAAGCCGAAGCACCTTCAGTTCCAGTCACGTGATCACCACGTTCCCAGTCGTCACCAGTAATGCGCAGGCCGGAATCCTGGCCCTCTCCAGTTATGCGTGACTTGACACGACCCTCGATTTCGACGTTCTCTGCCACTTCATTCACAGAAGTCGAGTTCACCGACCCACTGCCAAAACGCGCATCTTCTGTGCCCGTCACTTTACCGCCAGCCATGCCGAATGGCCCGGTGATATGACCCTGTTCGTATCTGGAACCGGTCACGCCTGTGTTATCTTCTTCGGCCGCAGCGTGGGATGGAGGAGTCACACTAAACTCACCCCAACCTGTTGTTTCACCTACGGCCTGAGGAAAATCCGCAGCACCCGGTTGTGCAGGCGTCGCAGGACAGGCTTGCGCCATTTGATCAGTACCCACATAAGGCGTGCCCGTTACATTCTCGCAAGCACCTTTATCATCACCGGTCATTACACCCGCCACACCGGGCTGTTGACCGGTCATGTTCATGCCGGCTTTGCGGTTGACCTTTTGCATACGGGCCGTGGCTTTCTGACTGGCCGGAACCTCACAATTATCGGCATAGTTTTCTACACCAAAGTAAGGAGTCCCGGTAATCGCCTTACAGGTTCCAGGCTCGTTACCCGTTACCTTTTTACTGCGACCCTCCATTGTTCCAGAGACCAACATGCCTTTAAAGGTCGACGATAAACCGACTTTTTGATCACCCGGCTTGGCCTCAGTACCACAGATCTCACTGTACTGCTCCTTACCGACATAATCATCTCCGGTAATCGCTCGACAGGCACCCGGCTCATCACCTGTAGTTTTTGCACTGCGTCCTACCGCGGTACCGGTAACGCTGCCACCACTCAAGGTCTGACTCATGCCAACCTTGGGTGGCACCTGCCTTACCTCTTCGCCGCGCACATATTGTGCTCCGGTAAGCTCGCGGTTTGCCCCGGCTTCACCACCGGTGACCTTGTCTGAATTACCGACATTATCACCGGTAATAGTCTTGCCCTTGCGGGTTTCACCGGTTGGCATCACGGTTGGCGCGTGCTTGCTGCTGGTAGTTCCACAGAAAGCTTCGGACTGGCCTGCGCCCACATATTCAGTCCCGGTTACATTCTTGCAGGTACCTGGCTCGTCACCTGTTACCTTTTGGCTACGACCAACTTTATTACCAGTCACCGCATTACCACGACCGGTCGAACTTAAACCCGTCCGCATCGGTGTTTTCTGAGGCTCCGATTGACAAAAATCACGGAACACATCGGCCCCCAGATATTCGGTACCGGTAACATTGCGACAGGTACTCGCTTCATCACCGGTAACATCCTTATCACGGCCCACCATGGTTCCTGTAACGGATTGACCATGGGCGGTTTCAGAAACCCCTACTTTCCAGGGTTGATCCGTGGCACCCGCCACTTCCGGCTGCTTACGCACCTTACCTGTTGGGCGACACTTACCACCCTTGCAGGTCTTACCTTTGGTACTACGCTGTTGGCGTAATGCCTGGGACAACTCACGGCTGGTTAATGTTGGGTTTGCTGCACGGGCCGTTTGAGCCTCGCTCATACCGCCGGCACTGATACCCGCCTTGCCGCGCGTGGATTGCGCCTTACGACGCGCCAGTGCAGCAGCCTTGCTTGGGTTGGCAGCAATCTTTGGTCGATTGTTTCTCATATTGCGCGGCTTGGCTGCAGGTCGACTTGAGGCCGAGGCATCCTGGCATGAGCCCTTACCACCCTTTCCGTTACAGCCACAACCACAGTCACCCTTGGCTTCTGTCTTGGGTGCTTGTGTAGCGACCGTATTTGTACTGCTCGCAATCATGGACTGATCACGCGTACGATCTTTACTCATGGCAGCTGACTTGCCTTTGCCAGACATCGCCTTACGACGGGCCAGTGCAGCAGTACGAGTCGGATTTGCGGTAGTAGAAGCAACAACTCTTGGACGGTAGGACGTGGCTGAAGAAGACACCGGTTGGGCAGTTGGAGTCGCTGCTGGAGCAACTTCCGCTTGAGAAACCTTTGCCGCCTTAGCGCGCTCCGGCGCACTGCGCGTCCTGTCAGAATTATTCGACAGCGCAGATTTTCCGCCACTGGACATGGCTTTACGCCTCGCCAGCGCAGCATTTCTGCTACTGTTTTGATTAGCTTGCATCATTGTCTTATTCCACCAAATCTTCCGATTACGGACATTCGCTGGATGGCCCTTACGGGCCACCCACAAACGAATGGATTATTAACGACCTTCGTATACCACGAAGCAAACACCCTGGCTTTGAGTGTAGTTGTCATAACCGATCAAGCGAACGTGGTGATCAGGATAAGAACGACGGCAAGCGTCCAGCTCTTCAACCACTGCATTCAGATCTGTGGTGCCAAACATCGGCAGCTTCCACATGGTCCAGTAGTGCTGGTTCGCACTGCTTGGATGCTCATGCTCTATCGCTGGAGTTAAACCCTGGGCGATCAGATAAGCGATCTGGTCATAGATTTCGTCCTGAGTCAGCTTGGGCAGGAAACCGAAAGTTTCCAGCGTGTTAGCTGTTTGGTAATCACCTGTAGTACTTGTAGGCATAATTTTGTCCTCGTTAAATTCGTTAACAGTCTGTAATTAGAAAGAGCCTTAGTTGACGTCAAGCTTGTCAACAGTATCGAACTCGAACTTGATCTCTTTCCAGGTTTCCATGGCGATTGCCAGCTCAGGGCTAGTCTTCGCAGCTTCAGTCAGGATGTCACGAGCTTCTTTCTCGATTTCACGACCTTCGTTACGCGCTTTAACCGAAGCTTCAAGAGCCACACGGTTAGCCGCAGCACCTGCAGCGTTACCCCAAGGATGACCCTGAGTACCACCACCAAACTGCAGCATGGAATCATCACCGAAGATGGTTACCAGTGCAGGCATGTGCCAGATATGGATACCACCTGAAGCGACCGCGAATACGCCTGGCATTGAACCCCAATCCTGGTCGAAGAACACACCACGTGAACGATCTTCAGGAACGAAAGACTCACGCAACTGGTCAACAAAACCCAGAGTAGACTGACGATCACCTTCCAGCTTACCCACAACAGTACCGGTATGCAGATGGTCACCACCTGACAG
>JANTFY010000041.1 GCA_024763185.1 Gammaproteobacteria bacterium
GGGAGATTGATGGGGTTGCACATAGATCTGCGAGCGAAAACCATCCATCCTCTGTCCGTCTAAATTGACATTTTTCAGCAAGCTATCAAAGCGCCAGTGTTTTTCCCGATGTTCAATGCTCTGGATGATCGAGGCTTTAATAATCCTTGCCGGGGAGCTGTTGGCGGCGGGCTGATTTAAATATACCCGGTTAAGGCTGGCTTCATTCAGCGCCCTGGTCAGTTGATAACGCTCCAGCTCCATCCAGCTGTTAAGCGAAAACAGGGCCTGGCGGATTGGCAAATCCCTGAAACCGGCGAGTTGCAGCCATCGCACCAGGTTCAACTCCCTGGCTTCGACATAAACCTGTTGGCGTTCAGCATTTCCGGTGAGTAAAAGTTTAAATCGTTGCCCCAGGCTGTCGGGTAATCCGAGTTGCAGGGAAAGGGCCAGCTTTTCATCATGTCGCTGACTGTTCAAACTGCTCGCCTGGATCATGTAATCAACATCACTCAATTGGTCTCTAAGCAGCAACTGACCAATATCCACGGAGACTGCATCGGGCAGGCGACTAAACAGCGCATGGATATCGAGCGTGTTGGAAGAATCCGCTGTTTGCGCCGAGAGCGGGATATCATTTAACCACCACTTGCCCTCGGCATCGTGTACCAGAACGAGCTTCTCAATGCGCGTATGAAACGAGGCCAGTTTCAAATCAGCGCTGATCAGGCTGGGAAAAAGCTTTACGCTGAGATCAAGCTCGCTGATGGATAGCGCCTGTGATCGACCGGGAATACTTAAAGAGGCGCCTTTGATCTTCAGCAGCGGGTGTAAACCTCGCCAACTGCCCTGAATGGAATCCAGTGAAACACCGGTAATGCCGTATTGCGCCAGTTCCTGTTCTATTTCGGCTTTAAAGTGTGTCAGGTTAGCGATGATGAGCCGCCCACCCATACTGAAAGCGGCCGCACTGATCAGGGAAACCAATAACACCCAAACACTAAAATGTTTTACCGCTACTGCAGATTTTCGCCACATCTGCCGTTACTCATTTAGTGGCATGCCGGTATTATTTCAGGCCAACATTTACACCGGTACCACATCATAATTTTCCTGCGTGTAATAACTTTCCACCTGTAACTTGACCGGGATATTGATAAAGGTTTCCAGTTCGGCCAGGCTGGTGGCCTCCTCATCCAGCAAGGTATCAATGACATCCTGGTTGGCCATGACCAGTAATTGCTGGGCTTCGTCATAAACCCTGGCTTCACGCAATAATTCCCGGAAAATTTCATAGCAAACCGTTTCAACCGTTTTATGCGTGCCGCGCCCACCACAGGTCACGCAAGGTTCGCATAACACATGCTCCAGGCTCTCACGCGTTCTTTTACGTGTCATTTCCACCAGACCCAGCGGAGAAACGTCGCACACCTGGGTTTTGGCATGATCCTTGTCCAGGTATTTTTCCAGTGACTTGAGCACCTGTCTTTTATGGTCTTCAAGAACCATATCGATAAAATCGATGATAATGATGCCGCCCAGGTTACGCAGTCGTAGCTGGCGCGCGATGGCCTGCGACGCTTCCATATTGGTTTTGAAGATGGTTTCTTCCAGGTTGTGGTGACCGACAAAAGCCCCGGTATTGATATCGATGGTGGTCATGGCCTCGGTTTGGTCGATAATCAGGTAGCCGCCCGATTTCAAATCGACCTTTCGTCCCAGGGCACGCTGGATTTCATCGTCGATGTTGTACAGATCAAACAGCGGCCTGTCACCCGGATAATGTTCGATCTGCGCGGGTAAGTCCGGGATATATTTTTGCGCGAACTTTTTCATTTTCTGATAGGTTTCGCGCGAATCGATTTTCACCACGTCGGTCTCATGCGTCACCATGTCGCGCAGGGTTCGGATAGCGAGAGGCAGGTCTTCATGTAACACCGTGCCCGGCTTGGCGGTTTTGGCCTGTTCCTGCAGGCTGTCCCACAGGGTACACAAAAACTTGATATCACGGTTTAACTCCTCGTCTTCCACACCCTCTGCCGCGGTACGTACGATACAGCCACCGGTACGGTTTTCTGTCATGCAGTCGGATAACAGGCAACGCAATCTTTCGCGCTCTTCATCTTCTTCGATTTTTACCGAGATACCGATCATGGATGCATTCGGCATATAAACCAGGTACCTTGAAGGTACGGATATACTGGTTGTTAGCCGCGCACCTTTGGTACCGATAGGGTCTTTAACCACTTGCACCAGGATACTCTGGCCTTCATGCAGCAGTTCATTAATGGGTGGCAGGGATACGTTTTCCTCCGTTTCATCATCACCTCTGCCCAGGTCAAAATCCGAAACGTGTAAGAACCCGGAACGTTCCAGGCCGATATCAACAAAAGCAGCCTCCATACCCGGCAAAACCCGGTTGACCTTGCCCTTGTATATATTACCGACTATGCCCAGGTTTCTGCGGCGCTCGATACTGACCTCCTGCAGAGAGCCGTTTTCGACAATAGCAACCCGTGTTTCCTGGGGGGTCACGTTAATTAATATTTCTTCACAATTGGTCATTTTATTTGTAATACCTAAAATTCATAACCGGCCTGTTGCAATAACTGAGACGTTTCAAACAGGGGCAACCCCATGACGGCCGAATAACTACCGCTGAGGTGCTCAATAAACCGCGCCGCCATTCCCTGTATAGCATATGCACCGGCTTTGTCGTACGGTTCATCAGATCCACAGTAGCGCGTTATGTCCTCAGTTCGTAGTGCACAGAAACGTATCCGGTTGTTGCTTAACAGCGCGTTAACCTCGCCGTCATAACCGGCAACGGCAACCGCGCTGTATACCTGATGCTCGCGATCCGATAATTGCTGTAATATCTGCCGGCAGTGTGGAACGTCTTGCGGTTTACCCAGTATCTTTCCATCCAGTCCGATCAGGGTGTCCGCCGCCACGATCAGGTCATCTCGTTTCATTGTCGTGCACTGTGTTAACCCGCCCAGGGCCTTTTCCCGGCTCAGGCGCAGCACCAACTGATCGATGGCCTCACCCTCAGCAGGAGACTCATCGATGTCGACATGGATTATGTCAAATTTGATGCCTATCTGCCTTAACAGTTCAGCCCGGCGAGGCGAAGAAGAAGCCAAATAAACCATGCTCACGACTATTGCTTATTCACGGTGATAGGGGTGGCCTTCCACAACCGACCAGGCCCGGTAGATCTGCTCTATCAGCACGACCCGGGCCAGTCCATGCGGCATAGTCATTTTACCCAGGGCAAGGGTTTTATCGGCCTGTGCGATGATTTGCGGTGCCAGTCCATCAGGGCCACCAATCACGAAATTGACCTGCGGGTATAGCTGTAACCAGCGCCGGTATTGTTCAGCCCATTGCGCTGTTGTCCACTGCTCGCCATGTTCATCCAGCGCCAGTGTCAGGCTGCCCGGTTTTATTTTATCTTTGATCTTGTCTGCTTCCTGCTGTTGCAGTTGCGTGGCACTGGAAGTTGATTTTCTGTTGGCGGTGGCAATACAGCTTAGGGTCACCGACTGCTGGCGCGGTAGGCGTTTGGCATACTCCTGGTAAGCCTGGTCAACCCAGCCCGGCATTTTCTGCCCTACCGCAATGATCTGGATACGCATCAGCGGCCTGACAGCTTAAGAACTGACCGCGTGACCGGCCTCTTCCGTCCATAACCGTTCTATATCGTAGAACTCTCGTGTATCAGGCATCATAATGTGCACCACCACATCGCCCAGGTCGATCAATACCCAGTCCCCGCTATCCTCGCCTTCAACCCCCAACGCCGTGATATGGGACTTTTTCGCCTTATCCAGTACTGACTGGGCTATGGATTTTACATGCCGGTTCGAGTTACCACTGGCAAAAATCATTCGATCGGTAAAACTGGCCACGCCCTGCACATCGATGGTATTGATATGTTGGGCCTTCAGGTCATCCAGCGCATCTATGACCAGTTGTTGCAATGCGTCAGTATTCAACTCGCTCATTCATGTCTCGTATAATTTATGTTGCTGGATGAATTCTAACACAGGCTTGGCCAAACACCCGGTTACAGTTGCGCTTAATCGTTCTGCGGGTGATTTCAGCTGATGACGAATTCGGGTTGAAGAGCAGTCGTTGGGCTGCATACGAAAAAAGGCAATTTTGCCGGCCGGGTATTGTTCCAGCGATTGTTGCGGGCTTAACTGGTGCCGGCGAAAAATACTGTGATCAATATGGCTACCCGGTCGTGTACAGACAATCAGGTGCGCAAGTTGTAAAATTCCTGGGGCATCCTTCCAGTTTAAAAAACCGTTAAAGGCATCCACCCCCATCAACCAACAAACCGTCTGCCGGGCTGACTGCTGTTTGATTTGTTTCAGGGTATCTATGGCATAGGATGGCCCCGCGCGCTCCAGCTCCAGGGTATTGAGTTTTAACTCGCTGTATGGACTGATCGCCAGCTTGACCATTTGCTCGCGCATGCGGGTTGAAACCATCGGCTGAGCGCGGTGTACCGACTGGTAGCTCGGCAATATATCGACCTGCTTTAAATTGAACGCCGCGGCCACCTCGCGCGCCAACGCAATATGCCCGTTATGTATCGGATTGAAAGTGCCGCCAAACAGGGCAATCATGCCGTGTGTTTCGAATCCTGCCGGTTGTTACTGGCGGATTTGGCCATCACCAAACACAATGTATTTTTGTGAAGTCAATCCTTTCAATCCCACCGGACCACGCGCATGAATCTTGTCAGTACTGATCCCGATCTCGGCGCCCAGGCCGTATTCAAAACCATCGGCAAATCGTGTTGAGGCATTGATCATCACTGAACTGGAATCCACCGCGCGCAAAAACGTCCGCGCACGGGAATAGTTTTCCGACACCATGCTGTCGGTATGATGAGAGCCGTGACGATTGATGTGCTCAATGGCCTGCTGCATGTCATCCACGATGCGGATCGACAGGATGGGAGCCAGGTATTCGGTATCCCAGTCTTCACCGGTGGCCTTGAGCATGTCCGCATCAATCTCGAGGCAACGCTCACAACCGCGTAACTCCACTCCTTGGTCACGGTATGCCTTGTTCAGATCGGGCAAGACCTGTTCGGCTACCGCTTCGGCAATCAACAGGGTTTCCATGGCATTGCAGACTCCATAACGATGGGTCTTGGAATTGACAGCGACATCATAGGCCTTGCCCAGGTCAGCCTGGTCATCAATATAGACATGGCAGATGCCATCCAGGTGTTTAATGACGGGGATAGTGGCCTCTTTTGATACTCGCTCGATCAAGCCTTTGCCGCCGCGTGGAATGATGACATCGACAAACTCGTTCATGGTGAGCAGTAATCCGACGGCAGCACGGTCTGTGGTATTGATAACCTGAACCGCCGCTTGTGGCAGTCCTACCGCTTGCAGGCCCTGCTGGATACAACGGGTTATCGCCTGATTGGAGTGAATTGCCTCTTTGCCTCCGCGCAAAATGGTGGCATTGCCCGATTTCAGGCATAAAGCCGCGGCATCGATGGTGACATTGGGTCGGGACTCGTAAATGATACCGATCACGCCCAGTGGAACGCGCATCTTGCCCAGTTGAATGCCGGACGGGCGAATATTCATTTCACTGATCTCACCGACCGGATCGGGCAGCGCGGCGACCTGATGCAAACCTTCAACCATGCCATCGATTCGAGCGTCATTCAGTTCCAGGCGATCGAGCATGGCCTCATCCAGCCCGTCCTGCCGACCTTGTTGCAGGTCTTTTGCATTGGCCTGCTTGATCTGATCGGTATTTTCCAGCAGTGCCTCGGCAATGGCCAGCAAGGCTGCATTTTTCTGTGCCGGCTCGGCGGCCGCCAGAATCGTGGCCGCCTGTTTGGCCTGCTCACCGAGTTGTGACATATACTGTGATAAATCCTGTTGATCCAATACCGCGTTCATAATTAACCTGTTGTTTGCAACTGTTGTATTCCCACCAGTTCACTGATGAGCATCTTTAGGGCCTGCCAGTCAGCCCCCGTATACAACGGTTGCTGTTGGCCTTTATTAATGCGGTCTAATGTAGCACAGCTGCGTAAAAATCGCTCGAGTTGAAACAGGCTAAAACGCGCTAAAGCCTGCTTATAAAAAACTTGCTTGCTTTTCCACACGTTCGCCGAGCGCCAGGCCGATTCATTCAACTGGTTGTTGTGTTGTGCCAGCTTTAATTGCAACAGCGTCTGTAACATATTCTGTAGGCCGTATTGAATCTGGATGGGTTGCAAACCTTCCAGCTCCAGTCCATGCAAAATCTTTAAAGCACGCTTGGTTTGACCGCCCAGGCAGGCCTCGATCAGTAAAAAATGCGTATAACGCGCACTGCGTGAGATACTGTCCTTAACCTGCTGCAGATGGATAACCGCGCCGGGTGCAAAGGC
This sequence comes from Gammaproteobacteria bacterium, assembly GCA_024763185.1. Classification (GTDB taxonomy): domain Bacteria; phylum Pseudomonadota; class Gammaproteobacteria; genus JACNJF01. The sequence continues at coordinate 6,401 of JANTFY010000041.1, forward strand.
CAGTGCCAGTTTTTCAAGCTCCTGGTCACTCGCCAGCAGGTTACCCTCGGTGAGATCTGCCAAATACCCAGCGGCCTGATGATCGAGTTGGATATTTTTACTGGCCGCACGCTGACTGATCCAGCCGGCCAGCTGGTTTGGGTAAACCGGTTTCAGCTCGCAGACTTCACCCATTTCGTTAATCTTGCGCAACCAGGCACTGTTTTTTGCCGCCCGATCCAGCCTCGGCATCACCAGGATAAACAGGTTATCCGTGGTCTCCCCGGCCACAATCTCATTGATAAAGCGGGCGCCTGCCTGGCCCGGTTTGTTGCTGTTGAAACGGATAATATGGCATTTTCTGCTACTGAATAACGACAGGCTCTGGCTATCTTCCACGATGCCATTCCAGTCAAAGCCGCTTTCCACCTGATACGACAGGATTTCTTCAAAGCCCTGTGAGTGCAGGGATTCACGCGCCTGATCCAGCCAGTCGCGTTGCAACAGGGGTTCGTCGCTGCTGAGCAGGTAAATGGGTTTGGGTGAAGTGGTTAAAGAGACCGGCAACATAGTGCACTATTGTAAGGGCGGCGCCGATCGTGCAGCAATAAGCAATGTAAAAAAAACCCTTTCCATGAAGGAAAGGGCTTTTAAGAGTACATCGTCCTGGTTTACTCTGGCTTCCATATCAGGCTGTCCTGCCTGTAAGAACAGCAGCTCCTTTGCTATTCTTGTCCTTTGCTTCCACTCCCTGAAAGCACAATTACATAGTAGACCCGTTACAGCTACTCCAATACAGCTACTTTCCATTTAATCCTGTCGTAATGCGGATTTTTAATATCAGTCAATTCCTACAAATCGAACCCTCAGATCTCTCGCAAGCCATCCGAGGGTTCAATTCTGGACGCCCTGACACCGCCCAGGATGGCAGCGCCCGCGGCGACCGACAAGGTCAGCCCCAGTGCCCAGAAAAAATGCTCGGGCAACAGGTAGCAGATGACCCGGTCGATACGCAGGTTGGGGGCCAGGATCTGGTTGATACTCTGCTCGGCCATCAGGTAAATCAATACTGCCAGCAACCAGCCAAGAATCGCCGTATACATCGACTGTAAAACCGGGAACAGGATAATCTTGCCTCCCTGAAAACCGACCAGACGCAGGATACTGAGTTCCTTGTGTTTACGGTCCACATTGGCCCATAAACTGGCGCCCAGTGAAAATGAGAATCCGACTGCACCGACACAGGCTATGATCCAGAAAATAATGGTCAGGTTCTGGTCGATGGACTGCACCGTGTTGATCTGCTCCAGATTGGCCTTGACATTGACACCCTCCTTATCGAGCGCCGCCACCAGGCCTTTGACTTCGTAAATGGATCGCGCATACAGACGAAACGAGGGGTATTCGCGTTGTTGCTGCGACTGCTGCTGCCCCTGCCAACCCAGTTGACTGACAGCCCGACCGTCCTTGAAACTTTCCGTCGCCAGTAACAGGTCGAGACTGACAAAAGCGACCTTGCGACTGACCGTGTGGCTGGGCGCAATATCCAGCACCTTTAAATCGATATGTACACGTTCGCGTTTGCCTCGAAACTGGCGTGCCAGGCTACCATCGATCACGTCCCCTTTTTTGACATTCAACTTGTTGGCGATCTCTTCGCTGAGAATCACTGAATGGTACCCGCGCGGGGTTGTCGCGACGGTTTTTAACAGCGGATCGCCCTGCGCCGTGGCCAGCAATTCGGTGGAAAATATCCGGCCAGCGGATTTACTCTTAAGCTGTATGGTCGCTGCCAGAGCGCGGGTTTTGGGAATCAGAAAAGCGACCTCTTTGCGCTCGGCAAAACGGTTCAGCCAGTCTTCACTGTAACTGCCGCTGCCTATGGCCTTGATTTCCCGGTTGGACGGGTTTTCCACCAGTTCATTGACCATGGAACTGACGATACCGAACTTCAATCCGAACAGGATCATCATCGGTGCCAGTACCGAGGCCAGCGCCAGCACAAAACAGCCAGACATACGCCATTCATGGCTGTAATCGCGGAAACTCAAGGTGAGTATGTTTTTAAACTGGCTCATTAGTCGGTAAATGTCGATTGGTAAACATGGCCATCTTCCACCACTTCGGCTTCCTGCTTGAGCACCCTCAAATCCATTTTATACACATGCGCCCAGTCATGGCTGGCCGTGATCATGGTGATATTCAGGCCCTTGACCAGCTCCATGACCACCGCCATGATCTTGCGCGCGGTGATTGGATCCAGCGAGGCCGTAGGCTCATCCGCGAGCAGGATCGAGGGCCGGTGCGATAGTGCACGGGTGAAAGCGACCCGTTGTCGTTCGCCGGCCGATAACAGGCCGGGCAATTTATCCAGTTGGCGATGTATGCCCATCACCCGCGCCAATGATCGGGTGGAATCATCCTGCGGCAGGTTCATCAACCTGCGTGGCAATTCAATATTTTCCCTGACGGTCAGGTAAGGCAGCAAACCACCTTGCTGCAGTACATAGCCAATATGTTGTTTGCGAATCTTGGACAGTTTGTTCTGTTTCTTTTTTTTCCACAAAAAGCCCACATCCTGGCTTTCCTGGTCTTTGGGCGTGAGCAGAAATTCATCTTGGGAGTCCGGATGCAGGGCCAGTGCGAGTATGTCCAGCAGGGTCGATTTACCGCAACCGCTGTGTCCCACCAAGGCGATGTTTTCCTGCTGTTTGATCTCGATACTGGGAACCTGCAGACGAAAGCCGGCTTTATCCACGAGGCGCGATTTCACGACATTTTTAAGTGAATAGACGACTGACATGGTGCTTGAATACCCTGATCAGGGCAACAGGTTGAGCACCACGGGAAATACGGAATTACCATTGACAGCTCCGCCACCCGGGGTCACCCACAGATCGGTGTGATCATGCAGGGCCTGGTAATAATTGATTTTACTTTCCAGGCGATGCATAAATTCAATCTGCTCCTTGGCGGACCATTCTTCCCAGCTGTCCAGGCTCAGGTTCATCACCTCGCCGGTGTAAGGCAGATCATCGATGTATTCGCGCATGTAACCCATGTCCGTCAGGTTCCCGCCCAGCGCGGAAATGTTACCACCCACCGCAGAAGGGTCACGGCTTACCGTGGCCGCCAGGCTTTTCAGGTCATTGAGAAAACCGGTCGGGGTCAGGACACCCTCTTCCGCCAGATCAAGTACCTGCTGCAGCACATTTTTCAGATCGGATAACTGGTCCCGTGTTAACAACACCCGCACATCAACGGTGGATTTTTGCGGATCAGAGAAATCCTTGTCTACCATCCAAGCATCAAACACCTTGGGCAGGGGCTGCCCGGTTTCCTTTTGCAAATATTTCAGGCGCAACGCATTGCCCAGCTTCGCCACGCGCTCCTGTAACTCGGCCAACTGAGTGGGTGGTTCATTTTCCTGCTGCTCGAGTTCTGGAATTGGAATGGGTGGTACCCCATTGACGGTAGCCAATACCTGTTGCGTAATCTGGTTGGACAGGGCTTCCAGCACGTTGCCGAACTCATCCACCTTGCCCAGTTCAACCCCATAGTAAAAATCACCAATGCCGGGGTAATAAGACAACTCCTTGTACAGTTTTTCTGCGCGAGCATGATCCGCGAACGGAGAATCTGACCGCATGTGCAACACCCAGATCGATATACCTTTGTCATAAGCCAGCTGGCGCAAGGTCTTGGCACTCAAACGCGTACTGCCCAGCGAGTCGTGGCTTTCACGCGGACCGGCATCGGTTATCAATACCACGTAGCGGGCATCAAAGTTTTCCCAATTGCTGTTTTCTATGGCTGCCTTGATGCCGGCATAAGCATCTTCACGATAATCACGACTGGAAACGGTGGATGGCTCCAGCGTATTGACCAGCGAAAAAAACCGCTCTTCATCCGCGCCCTGCTCCAGATTGGCATAGGTGCGCGTCAGGTAATCCAGTTGCGGGACCTGTTCGAGGTTGTCGCGAAAAGCGGTCAGACCAAAATTGACCTGGTTATTCAACCCCTGTTTGGCGATGGTGTTGTAAACCTTGCGCACGGCCTCGCGGGTACGGTCGATATACGGCCCCATGGACACCGTGGAGTCGATAACAAAGTGGATGCCACTGCGATATTGGCGTGATTTGCTCGGCTTGACCGGAGTATTATCCGAGGCCGGTTGTAACGGTACGCTGGCGATCTCCAGCAGGCGTGCCTGCTCATTGCCCAGGTACACATCCTCGTGCTGCTTGATTGGCACCAGGTAAAAATTATTGCGGATATCAATATGGGCCTCGGGTTGAATCGCTATCACCGGGTTATCATTAATCGGTTCATCCTTGACCACGGCCTGATACAGCCGCGCATAGGCTTCCTGGTCATCGTCATCCACCAGTTTCTTTAACGAGTCTTTATCACGGAACATCATCACCCGCTGGGTATCCTGCGGGTCCTTGAAGGACACCGTCAGCGCCTGGTTCCACACTATGGTTTGGTCCTCACGCATCCAGCCGGAAATCTTGCCGTAACTGTCATGCCCGAGCTTGAGCCATTCACCGTTACGCTCATACACGTAAAACACACTGAAAGGCACCACTCCGGAAGAGGCCGAGTCCAGACTGGGCTCTTTGTACAGGCTGGCCTCAGGCACACTTAAAACCCGTTGAAACAGGGTTTTTTTACCCTCCATGAGCAGCGGTTTATTAAGTGCTGCTACCGACGTGGATAAAACCGTGAGCAGGACAAGCAACAGACGTGAAAAGGTTGAATTCATAAACGAAGCCGTTAGTTGAAATTGAGTAAAAGTTGTTGGGCATCGGTATTGCCGAAGTCGGCTTCTGCTTCCGCCCAGTGTTTAAGGTTTTCCAGGCGATTTTTTGCCGGTTCGTAGCCTTTGTCCAGCGCCATCCGGTACCACTTGTAAGCCTGAATGGCATTGGCCTTGTCCAGCAGGTTGTTCTCGGCACGGAACAAGGTTGGATCACTCATTTCCGCCATCATGATCATTGCCTCGACATGACCTTCACGCGCGGCAAAGAAAAACATCAGATGCGCATCAGCCAGGCTGCCTTCACTGGCATATGCCGAGGCCAGAGCCATGATCCTGTCGAAGGGATACGGTTGTCCCTGCTCCCTGAATTGTTGAATTTTATCACGCGCACGCATGCCCGGCGGTGCCAGCGATTCGCGGTTGACCTCACCTTCAACATCCGGGGAATCAACCAGTTGGGGTTTCTCTTCGATGGCAATAGGCTCGCGACTGACACCACCGCGGTCCGAAGCAACAAAAATGAATATGATCAACCCAATGACGATGATGGAAACCCAGATCAGGGGATTTTTACGGGGCTGTAGTTCTTCTTTTTCTGCTTGCGCCATAATCAGTGTTTTTTAGCCGGATTGCGGACGGAGTATCCTGCATCACATCGCTCATTTTGGCAAGTCTCAAACCGGGCCAGCCAGACAAAATGGCAAGAGCACATAAAGCCGAAAAATTAAACCTCTATTGTCTTTTTAATTGGTAGACCAGGGCCCTGGTCAGGCTTTGCTCCAGTTCCTGGTAGCCTTTTTCTATAAGGCCCTGATGTGAAAGTACATTCGCATTGTCCAGCTCGATATCCTTGTAATGTATTATCTGGTTGTCTGCCAGTGATTGGAGAGATGGCGATTTCAAGCTGTAATCCAGCTGCAGGCTAAGCCGGATCAGTGTTACATCCGATGCACTGGAGCGCGCAATTTGCTGGTTTTTCAATTGCGTGAAAGAGACACTTAGCACGTTGGCATCAATATCCTGCGTGGAGATTTGCGCATTGGCCTGAAGCAGGGCATTTTCAATCAATGCCAGCTGCGCCGGCTTCAGGGCAGTTGCATCAATCTTCAATGGATTATACTTATCGGCTATCTGAGCATGACCGCGCAGATGAAAACCGCAGCCGGGCAGCAGCGTCAGGGCCAGGCAAAGCATCAGCGCTCGAGCAAGCATAACACGCACCGGTCAGACCACGATGTTGACCAGTTTTTTAGGCACCACAATTATTTTGCGCACGTCCTTGCCATCGATAAACCTGTGCACGTTATCGTTGGCCCGAGCGGCCTGTTCACAGGTCGCCTGGTCGGCATCGGCCGCTACCTGAATCTTGCCGCGCACCTTGCCATTGACCTGCACCACCATTTCCAGCGAGGACAATTCGAGTGCCCTGGCATCGACCTGTGGCCAGCTTTCATCAACCAAGGCCGTTTCATGTCCCAGCGCATGCCATAGCGTATGACAAATGTGTGGCACGATGGGTGACAGGGTCAGCACGACAATCTCCAGTGCTTCCTGGACCACCGCTTTATCCTGCTCGTGCTGAATATTAAAGCGCGAAACTTCATTGAGCAGCTCCATGTTGGCCGCAATCGCCGTGTTAAAGGTAAAGCGCCGACCGATATCATCCGTGGCTTTGCTTAAAGTCTGGTGCGTCTTATAGCGTAGCGCAGACTGGGCTTCCGTCAGATTACTCTTATCCAGTTCGTCGACACTTCCCGACTGGGTGAAATCAAACACCTGCTTCCATAAACGCTTCAGGAAGCGATAAGAACCTTCCGCACCGGTATCGGACCATTCCAGGGTCTGTTCCGGTGGCGCGGCAAACATGGTAAACAGGCGCGCGGTATCCGCGCCGTAGGTTTCGATCAGCGACTGTGGATCAATACCGTTTCGCTTGGACTTGGACATGGTGCCAATGCCCTGGTAATCGACCACCTGGCCATCCGCCACTGAGCTGGCGCCAATAATGTGACCCGAATCATCGGTCTTCAGCTCGACCTCATCCGGCGCGTAGTACTCAATACCACCCTTGTCGTTGCGACGCGAGAAGATATGGTTCAACACCATGCCCTGTGTCAGCAGATGTGAAAAAGGTTCATCGTATTGCGCCTGGCCAAGATCGCGCATGACCTTGCTCCAGAAACGCGAGTACAACAGGTGCAAAATGGCGTGTTCAATACCGCCGATGTATTGGTCAACCGGCATCCAGTAATTGAGGCGCTCATCAACCATGGCCGCATCATTATCCTGGCTGCAATAACGCGCGTAATACCAGCTCGAATCGACAAAGGTATCCATGGTGTCGGTCTCGCGCCGTGCCGCTTTGCCGCATTTGGGGCAACTGCAGTTGATGAATTCATCCAGTTTTTTAAGCGGACTGCCGTGACCATCCGGCACGCAATCTTCCGGCAACACCACCGGTAAATCCGTATCCGGTACCGGCACTTCGCCGCAGTCATCACAATGGATAATCGGTATCGGGCAGCCCCAGTAACGCTGGCGGGATATACCCCAGTCGCGCAGGCGCCACTGAACCTGTTTGTCGCCCAGGTCTTTCGCTTTCAAATCCTCGGCGATGGCATCCACGGCCTCGCTGAATTT
>JANTFY010000042.1 GCA_024763185.1 Gammaproteobacteria bacterium
GCGATAATCACGATGTCGTAAAGCCCCTGGTAGCTGCCGCGATCATCAAACAGTCGCCACTGCCCACCCGGTTGTTTTTCAACCTCGGCAATACAGGTGGATAATTTTACCTGGGTATTATGTGCCAGATTATCGGTAATCGCCTGCATATGCGGATAACCGGTGTATCGCTGGGTATTATCATCCAGGTTTGTTACCAGGCCTTTTTCCAGCTCCACTATCCAGCCGTCCCAGGGACGAACGATACCGCTGCTTTGCCAGGCTTCCACGATATTCAAGAAAAGGGGATTGGAGACGGTGAAATACTGCTCGCCATGATTAAAACGATATTCTCCAAACTGGTAACGACTGATTCTCCCACCGACAAAAACGGATTTCTCGAACACCTGCACGTCTGCAAAACCCTTCAGGGCGGTGGCACAGGTCAGTCCTGCCAATCCGGCACCTATAATCGCAACTCGCGGTGGGTTAGGGTTGTTCATCGGAATTTTTCAGGGGCGGGAAATCACTGGCGTAACGGGCAATCCACTCATTGGCAGCCTCTTCACTGCTTAACAGCCTGCCTTCACATTGCGCAACTTCTACCCGATAGTGTTCTATATGGCAGATCTGCTCAATCATGCGCAGTCGATACAATTCTTGTGGATCATCGAACTCAAGACCAATTTCATAACCCTGTTTTATTTTTTTATTCCACACCACCTGCCCAACCAGGCTGCGGTGTTCATCTAACAGAGGAAAACAGATTTTGACGGTTTTGCCGTTGGGCAACTTCTGGGGAGAAATGAACGCGAGTCCGCCCAGACTCACGTTATGTAATTTATCGTAAGGGTGCTTATCATCTTCATCCGGCACCCTGTCCAGGCTGACCTGGATGGGTACATCACTGGGATGCCGGATAAATTTTCTTAGCTTCGATTTATTCTGCAATGGTTACCAGCATTTCATTAAGTTTATGCACAAAACCGGCAGGATCATCAAGCTGACCGCCTTCTGCCAGAATGGCCTGGTCGAACAGGATAACAGACCAGTCCTTGAATTTATCGTCTGATTTTTCCTGATCCAGTCTTTTAACTATAGGATGATCTGTATTTATCTCAAGTATGGGTTTGCTGGCGGGCATCGCATGACCTGCTTCTTTAAGCAACCGCTGCATGTGCATCGCCATGTCGTGTTCATTTAATACAATACAGGCTGGTGAAGAAGTCAGGCGATTGGTGACACGAACATCTTCAACTTTTTCTGCCAATACATCTTTCATACGCTTGACCAGGTCTTCGGATTGCTTGGCCTTTTCTTCCAACTCCTTTTTGGAGGTTTCATCATCCTTGTCCAGGTCCAGCTCACCCTTGGCAACCGACTGCAAGGTCTTTCCATCGTACTCGGTCAGATGCGTGGTCAGCCATTCGTCAACACGATCGGATAACAACAGGACTTCGATACCTTTTTTACGGAATATTTCCAGATGCGGGCTGTTCAAGGCGGCTGAATGTGAATCCGCGGCAATATAGTAGATCTTGTCCTGGCCTTCCTGCATGCGCGAAATGTAATCGTCCAAAGAAACATTCTGATCTTCAGAATCGGTGTGCGTGGACGCAAAACGCAGCAGTTTGCCGATTTTTTCCTTGTTGGAAAAATCTTCACCCGGGCCCTCTTTCAGCACCCTGCCAAATTCGTTCCAGAAATTCTGGTACTTTTCCGGATCGTTCTTGGCCATTTTTTCCAGCATGCCCAGTACCTTTTTAACCGAGCCGTTGCGAATACTGTCGATAATCTTGCTGCTTTGCAGGATTTCACGCGAAACGTTCAGCGGTAAAGAACTGGAGTCAACCAGACCGCGTACAAAACGCAGATACTTGGGCATCAACTGCTCGGAATCTTCCAGGATAAAAACACGTTGTACATAGAGTTTAATACCGTGTTTGGATTCACGGTCGTATAGATCAAACGGCGCGCGTTTTGGCAGGTATAACAGCGAGGTATATTCGTTGGTACCTTCCACACGGTTATGAATCCAGTCCAGGGGCTCTTCAAAATCATGCGCGACATGTTTATAAAACTCCTTGTATTCTTCATCCTTAATCTCGCTTTTCGGCAGGGTCCAGAGCGCCGACGCCTGGTTCACGGTTTCTTCTTCAATGGTGGTTTCACCGCCCTCTTCTTCGGGCTCGATGATCTTATCCATCAAAACCGGAAAATTGATATGATCGCTGTACTGGGTGATGATGGAACGCAGTTTCCAGTCATTCAGGAATTCATCCTCATCTTCACGCAGGTGCAGGGTGATCTCAGTGCCTCTTTGCGGCTTTTCGATACTTTGAATCTCATACTCACCCTTGCCTTCGGAAACCCAGCTGACACCCTGATCAGCGGCTTCACCCGCCTTGCGGGTTTTCAGTGTGACCTTGTCAGCAACGATAAACGAGGAATAAAAACCCACGCCGAACTGACCGATCAGCTGGGCATCCTTGGATTGTTCGCCGGTCAGATTGTCAAGGAAAGAGCGCGTACCGGACTTCGCAATGGTACCGATGTGTTCGATGACCTCATCGCGATTCATGCCGATACCGTTATCATTGATGGTGATGGTACGCTGATCCTTATCGAACGAAATCTTGATCTTCAGATCAATGTCATCCTCGTACATGGAGTCGTCCGAAATGGCCAGAAAACGCAGTTTGTCGCAGGCATCCGAAGCATTCGAAATCAGCTCACGCAAAAAGATTTCCTTGTTGGAATAAAGACTGTGGATCATCAGATCCAGTAATTGATTGACCTCGGTTTCAAATCCGCGGGTTTCGCTATTGGCTTCAACGCTCATTTATTTCTCCTGTTAAATCGGGGTATAGCTAAAATCAACGTTTTATATGAGGTTAAACCCGGCCATTTCAAGTCTGCAAGTTTGACCAAACAGTATTTATTGATATGGCTTATTCGGCACTCTGGGTCAACCACAACTGCTGGATGTTATGCGTCAGCATGGAACGCCGTGCAGCCTCCTGGGTTATAGCCAACAGGGCCTGGTAGATGCGCCGGGCATCATCTACCAGTCCGGCTTTTTGCAAACTCTCCGCGGCGTTGTAACGCGCTGTCTGCGCCCATGGATCCATGCTTTCCGGGCCCGGTAACATGGCCGATTGCAGATACAACAGTGCCGCACGCTCATACTGTTGCAGTGCTTTGAACGAATCCGCCATCCAGAACAGGATTTCGCGGCGTTGTTGTGGATCAATGGACACATTCAGTAACTGGCGAAAATGACGTATGGCCTGCTTGTCCGCCTTGATGGTCTGCAGGTCGAACAGCACCTGCAAGATATGATCGGTATCGACTTCAAGCGGCTCCTTATAACCGCCTATCAGTTCATCCAACACCCGGTCGCCCTGTTCGATTTGCCCACCTAGAATCAGCACACGGGAGCGCCGTAACAGCCAGTCAAACTGGCGTGTATTCTGCGGGATTGAGGTGAGACCAGACATCAGACGCGAAGCTTCTGCAATATTGGCATTTTTCAATGCCATATCAACCAGTTGGAAACGGATTGTAACCGGAATCTGGTCGGCATCACTGAATAAACGGCTATTATTGAACAATTGATCCAGCAACTGCTGGTGCATAGTTTCGCTGAAATCCAGAGTGCCCAGGAAAGCTGCGGCAGCCTGTTGTCTTATCTCCGCTTGATCGCTCTCAGTGATCAGTAATGCCAGCAAACTACGCGCCTTGATGGGCGTGTTGACCCGATTTTTCATGGCTAGATCGAGCCAGTCCTGGTCATTACCAACCAGCAGCTCACTGCGGTTGCCCACCTGGCGAGCGTAGCTTTGATACGATTGCCACAGTTGATCGGCATCAACATGGAACAACTTGTCGTTAAGCTCGGTTGCTATGCCCAGACGGGCTTCCAGGGCAATCACTTCATTGAGTGTGCTCATGTCCCTGGCCACGACGGCTGCGATGGACCAGTAGGTAGCCAGCTGATCGGGATCATCCTTGATCGATTGAACTTTTTTCTGGACCAGGTCCCACACCGTCTTGGCACTATGCAATTTGATTTTGTACTCGGCGAGCAATTTGATCGCCAAAGCTTTCCAGTCCAGCAAAGGCGATAGTAACTGTATTGCCTCTTCGTAGCGCCCGGCTTGCATCAATACCCGGGCGCGTAAATGAACCCAGCTTTTATCATCGTTGGCAAAGTCCTGCTGGTTTCTTAACATGGCAATCCGCGCATCTTCAATACGGCCATCCTGCAGGTAGGTTTCAATCACCAGTTTGCGCCAGTGGGCATATTCAGCCGAGCTTCCGGCATCCGGCATCCACAACTGCTCCCTGAGTAATTGCCGGGCCGTTCGGTTTTGATCCAGGGCGATATAGGCCCGAATACGATAGGTAGCGGCCTGCTGTTTGAACTGTTCCGGCAAGTCATCAGGTAAGCCTTCTACCCGGACCAGTAAATCGTTCCATTGCTTCCATTCGGCCATAATGCGGTAGCGTTCCTGCTCCCATAATATCCATTCGTACAGATCCTGATCCACCCCGGGCTGTGCCTGGTCGAGCATTTTTAGCGTTAGTAAAGGCGCACCGGCTGCCGAAATATTTTTCAGCAAATTAAGCTGCTCATCGGCGCTAACAGGGGAAACTAATGGGATAAAAGACAGGGTCAACAACAGGGCTGACAGTAAATTTTTCATGGATCTCATTATCAATCAACAGTTACTTTTCAGTGGCTGGCAACCAAAAAAAAAGGTGTGCTGCCGAAGCATACACACCTTTTGAAAAAATCAAAAACTGGATGGGAAAGTTTACAGCTTTTCCTTGATTCGAGCTGCCTTGCCGGTACGTCCTCGAAGATAATACAGCTTGGAACGACGAACCTTGCCGCGACGCTTGACCTTGATCTCAGCAACCAGCGGGCTGTGAGTCTGGAAAACACGCTCGACGCCTTCTCCGCTTGAAATTTTACGTACCGTGAAAGCGGAATTAATACCGCGGTTACGTTTGGCGATAACAACACCCTCAAACGCCTGCAGACGCTCTCGCTCACCTTCTTTTACACGAACCTGAACGACCACGGTATCCCCGGGACCAAACGCTGGCAGGTCTGTTTTAAGCTGTTCAGCTTCCAGTTCAGCAATTATGTTATTCATGACATTTCCTCATAATATAAATTCAATATGTCTTTAAGTCAGTTCAGACTCGGCTTTAAATTCGTCAAGCAAGGCCTGTTGCCTTTCATCCAGTTCCACCTGCCGAAGCAGGTCCGGACGTCGTAACCAGGTGCGTCCCAGCGCCTGTTTATCGCGCCAGTCCTGTATTTGTTGATGATGCCCGTTTAAAAGCACATCCGGGACTTTCGTCCCATTGACCGTTTCCGGTCTGGTGTAATGCGGACAATCCAGCAATCCGCTGCTGAAAGAGTCCAACTGCGCCGAGTCCTCGTGCCCAAGCGCACCTGGCAGTTGTCGTGTCATTGCATCGATACACACCATGGCCGCCAGTTCACCGCCACTGATAACGTAATCACCGATAGACCATTCTTCATCCACATAGGCCTGGATCAATCGTTCGTCTATGCCTTCGTAGCGGCCGCATAATAAAATCAGACTATTATTTTGCACCGCCTGATTGATCTGTTGCTGTTTCAGTAACCTGCCCTGCGGACTCAGGTACACCAGTTTTGCACCAGGGTTTTGCTGTTTAACCGCATCGATGCAGGCTTGCAAAGGTTCAACCTTCATCAGCATTCCTGGCCCACCGCCATAAGGGCGATCATCCACGGTTCTATGCCGGTCCGTGGTATATTCTCTTGGGTTCCACAGATGCAGCTCTATCAACCCTTTGTCAGCCGCCCTGCCAACAACACCATGTTCGATTACAGCCTGCACCAACTCAGGAAACAGGGTGATCACATCAATGCGTAAACGCGCACTAGAATTCATTATCCCAGTCCACGATGATCTGACCTTTTTCCAGATCAACCGATTTAATCACCTCATCGATGACAAAAGGTATCAACCGCTCTCGTTCACCCTGTACCACCATGACATCATTGGCACCGGTTTCCATCATCTGATCGACACTGCCAAAGTCAAATCCCTGTGCTGAAATCACCTGCAGGCCTAACAGTTGACTCCAATAGTACTCTCCCTGTTTAAGCTTCGGTAACTGCTTCTGGCTGATCCAGATAGTAGCACCGGTCAATGCCATAGCCTGGTTACGGTCCATAACACCTTCCAGGCTGGCTATAACATTCTTTCCCTGGCGCCTGCCTTTAACCTTGAAACTTTGCCGCGCCTCACCCTGTTGTACAACCCAGGGGCTGTAAGTCACGATATTTTCACGCGGGCTGGTATGAGAAAAGACCTTGATCTGACCTCTTACCCCATGAGCGCCGATGATATGACCCACTGATATCAGGTCATCTTCAACAGGTGACATGGTTAAAGTATTTTAGTTATGCCGCTTTTTGTGCAGTTTTAATCAGGTTGGCAACACGATCTGAAGGTTGCGCACCTTTTGAAACCCAGTAATCAATGCGATCAGTGTCGAGCCGTAAAGATTCTTCAGAACCACGCGCACCAGGATTAAAGAAACCTAAACGTTCGATATATCGACCGTCACGCGGGCTGCGGCTATCACTTACCACGACGTGATAAAAAGGGCGTTTTTTGGAACCGCCACGAGACAAACGAATTGAAACCATAAAAATAAACCTCTAACTTGTCCTCAGACAATAGCAAACCGCCTCACCGGCGGGTCAGGAAACCGGGTATTGTACCCATAATGATGGGTTTGTGAAGGGTTAATTTAGACTTTTAACAGATATTTGATAACCCTGGCAGGGGTTTCGCTCATACCTTATGTATCGGGCTAACTTTAAAAGGGGGGCAAACCCGGCATCTTGCCTTTCATCTGCTGCATCATGCCCCGCATGGCACCTTTATTGCCCATTTTTTTCATCATTTTCTGCATTTGTTTATGCTGCTTCAACAGGCGATTCACGTCCTGAATCTGGGTGCCCGATCCATTCGCAACCCGTCGTTTACGCGAGCCATTGATGATTTCCGGTTTGCGCCGTTCCTGCGGTGTCATCGAGTCGATGATCGCCACCATGCGCTTCATCTGTTTAGCATGTTCCGGGTTTTGCAATTGCTGGCTGATATTACCCCCCATACCGGGCAACTTGTCTATCATACCGGTAAGCCCACCCATTTTTTCCATCTGCGTAAACTGATCACGCAAATCTTCCAGGTCAAATCCGCGACCCTTGCGCACTTTTTGCACCAGTTTTTTGGCCTTGTCCTGGTCTACTTTTTGATGCGCCTCTTCTACCAGCGACAAGATATCACCCATACCCAGTATGCGTGATGCGATACGGTCAGGATGAAAGGCTTCCAGCGCCTCGGTTTTTTCACCGGATCCGATAAACTTGATCGGCTTTCCGGTAATCTGTCGCACCGATAAAGCGGCACCACCGCGTGCATCACCATCGGTTTTGGTTAATACCACACCGGTCAGTGGCAGCGCATCACCAAAAGCCTTGGCAGTATTGGCCGCATCCTGACCGGTCATGCTGTCGACCACAAACAGGGTTTCATGCGGTGTGATGGCCTGATGGATGGCCTTGATCTCATCCATCATTTCATCATCGATGTGCAATCGGCCGGCAGTATCAACCAGTAACACATCGGCATTTTCCACCTGCGCGGCTTTCAGGGCTTCACGAGCGATAGCAACCGGTTGCTGGTTTCGATCACTGGGCTGAAACACGGCCTTGACCTCATTGGCCAGCGTCCGCAACTGGTCGATAGCGGCCGGGCGATAGACGTCTGCACTGACCACCATGACGTGTTTTTTATCCTGCTCGATCAGGCGTCGAGCCAGTTTGGCGACGGTGGTGGTTTTACCGGCACCCTGTAGACCGGCCATCAGGATCACGATCGGTGGTTTATGATTTAAATCGAGTGCGTCCTGGCTGGCACCCATCACCTCCACCAGTTCATCATTGACCACCTTGACCAATGCCTGTCCCGGCGACAGGCTGGACAGTACATCCTGGCCCAGCGCCTTTTCCCTGACCTGATCAATAAACTGGCGCACGACTGGCAGGGCCACATCCGCTTCCAGCAAGGCCATGCGAATTTCTCGCAGGGTATCCTTGATATTCTCTTCGGTCAGACGGCCCTGACCACGTAGATTTTTAACGGTTCTCGTGAGCCGCTCGGAAAGGTTGTCAAACATTTTTAAACAGGGTTTCAGTTAATTCGAAAGGTGCATTATAGCGTGGGTGCGAGAGTAGTTCGAGACACTACACTAAAGCTTGAATACTTCACCAC
Source organism: Gammaproteobacteria bacterium (assembly GCA_024763185.1). Taxonomy (GTDB): domain Bacteria; phylum Pseudomonadota; class Gammaproteobacteria; genus JACNJF01. The sequence goes on from JANTFY010000042.1 coordinate 8,334, forward strand.
CAGACAGGCTGTTGATGGAAAATCCCTCGATGGCCGCCTCGCACTCCTGATAAATAAGGTCTTCTTCGCCGGGTTTAAAGTGCGTTAACCACAGTTTGGGGTTGTGTTTCAGTTTTTTCAGATCCTGCGCCAGCAGACTGGGGCAATAATGCTTGGAAATACGACTGATTTCCAGATCATGATTGGCAAAGGCCGCTTCCACGAATAACAGATCCAGGTGATCGTATTCATTCAAGCGATTCCATAAGCTGTCATTGGTCGTGGTATCACCACTGAAGGCCACGGTGCTGCGCGGATCGGAAATGCAGTAACCCACTCCCGGCACCGTATGATTGACCGGGATCATTTCAAACTGGCGATTTCGTATATTGACGATCTCACCGGGTTTCATAATCTGAAAGCTGATACAGGGTTTGTCCTTGTTGGGTAATTCCGAAAAATCAGGCCAGATCACCCAGTTGAAGATATGTGCCTTAAGCGCCTTGATGGTTTTTTCCTGGGCATGAATGATGATCGGTTCTTCATGCACCCCGAACATGCTGTCCGCCAGTAGCGGTAACCCCGCGATATGATCCATATGCGAATGGGTGAGAAAGATATGCCTGATGTCAGTCATCTGATTGAGCGGCAAGTCGCCCAGACCCGTACCCGCATCAATCAGTACATCATCATCAATCAAGAAAGAAGTTGTTCGGAGATTTCCGCCGATACCACCCGACCAGCCTAATATTTTAATTTGCATATATGATTGAACAACTTTGTATTGTTAATATTGTTATTTATCGACTAACAATTCGTTAAATATCTATACATTTAGACTATAGCAATATCATAAAAAAATGCACTGCATACATACTGTGACACAATTCAACAAAGAATTGTACTGGTGGCGGCCTGGCGCCATGCTTCTACTCCTGCGGCAATTGGGCTAAACTATTAAATCCATCTTCCATGCATAAACTATCAACATCGTGTTAATTACCAGCGCAACCATATTGGCCTGTTATTGCTTGTCAGGTTTCCTTATCTATAAACACTTCACCAAAAAAACCACATCTCGCTGGCTGGATCTGACACCGTCACTATTTGCCATCGCACTGCAGGCAGTGCAATTGAATCAGCTCATTTATCCGGGCAACGGGCTCATAAATCTGGGTTTTTTTAATGCCCTGTCATTAATCAGCTGGCTGGTCAGCATTCAAATCCTGATCAGCAGCCTGTATCGACCGGTGCAGAGCCTGGGCATCATCATGTTCCCTTTAACCGGCCTGGCCAGCCTGATATCCGTACTGGCACCTGCCGCAGAACCCATGAGTGGCATTACCAACCAGGTCCTTCAGGGCCATATCATGATCTCGGTCATTGCTTACAGCCTGATCATGTTGAGCGCATTGCAGGCCATTACCCTGGCATTCCAGGAGCATGCCATTCGATCCCACCATCCAGGTGGTTTTATTCGTTTTCTGCCTCCGTTACACGACATGGAAACCCTGTTGTTCCAAATGCTGGGTTTCGGTTTCATTTTCTTGAGCACGGCATTAATCAGTGGTTTTTTCTTCGTTGAGGATTTATTTGCCCAGCACCTGGTACACAAGACAGTACTGTCAATTATTGGCTGGGTTATTCTGGCTATCCTGTTATTTGGACGCTACCGCTTTGGCTGGCGCGGCAAGATTGCTATTCGCTGGACACTGACCGCCTTCGTTTTCATCATGCTGGCCTATTTTGGCAGCAAGCTGGTGCTTGAATTCATCGTCACCAACGGCGCCTGAAAATCACATTGATCAGTACTGCCCTCTCCCGCCGTGAACGATATATCCGTTAGCATCCTGTTTATCGCTCTTATTGTGCTGATTTTTTTATCGGCATTTTTTTCCGGTTCCGAAACCGGTTTAATGAGCCTTAACCGATATAAACTCAAACACCAGGCTGATAAAAAACATGGTGGGGCGCGTCGTGCCCACGAGTTACTAAAAAAACCCGACCAGTTGATCAGCCTGATCCTGCTGGGCAATAACTTCATCAACATCCTGATCACGCAGTTGGCCACCTTCATCGGTTATCGTTTATACGGTGATACCGGTATAGCCATCGCCACCGGGGTACTCACCGTGTTGCTGTTGCTGTTTGCCGAGGTTACGCCTAAAACCCTGGCCGCTAACAACCCTGAAAAAATCGCGTTTGTCGCTTCCTATGTCTACAAACCTCTGCTCAAATTGCTGTATCCACTCATTATCGCCATCAACTGGCTGGTTAAACAGGTATTACGCCTGTTCCAGATGAAGCAAAAAGAGCAACAAAGCGCCACCGCGCTCAATTCGGATGAATTACGCATTGCGGTAACCGAAACCGCCGGGCTGATTCCCGATTCTCATCGCGACATGCTACTCAGCATCCTGGACCTTGAAAGGGTGAAAATCGATGACATCATGGTGCCACGCAGCGAGATAGCCGGTATCGACCTGTCTGCCGACTGGGACGACACCTTGAACCAGATCGTCAAACTGCCATTTACACGTATTCCGATCTATTCAGAGTCCATCGACAACATCATCGGCATTGCCCTGATGCGCAAGATATTGCCCTTGTTAACGACGGATAATTTTAATCGTGACAGCCTGAAAGCGATCACGCGTAAACCCTATTTCATTCCGGAAGGCACCGCCCTGACCACCCAACTGATCAACTTCCAGAAAAACAAGCGGCGCATGGGTTTTGTGGTGGATGAATACGGCGACATACAGGGTCTGGTCGCGCTGGAGGACATCCTGGAAGAAATCGTGGGCGAATTTACCACCGACCCCAATGCAAAATTCAATTCCTTTTACCAGGATATCGACGGCAGTTACCTGATCGATGGCAGCACCCATGTACGTGAAATCAATCGCCAGTTGGAGATCGATTTACCAACCTCCGGGCCCCGCACCATCAATGGCCTGATTCTGGAACACCTGGAAATGATCCCTGAGGCCGGAACCAGCTTAAAGATTAATGATTTTGCGTTGGAGGTCATGCAGGTGAAAAACAATATGGTCAAAACAGTCCGTATCAAACTGGACAACACCCTGATAGCGGATGAACTTGCAGAACATGGCTAAACAAACCGTACAGTATCAATGCCTGGAGTGTGCCTCAATATTGAACAAATGGTCGGGGCAGTGTCCCGATTGCAAAGGCTGGAACTGCATTGAAGAGATCAAACCGGTCAGCACAGCGAGCCGCAACCGGGGCAACTGGGTGGAACATAAAACCACCACCGAAATCGTCACCCTCGACCGTATTCCTGATGCTGACACGGCACGTTTCAGTAGCCGGATCGATGAACTGGATCGCGTGCTGGGTGGCGGCATGGTGCATGGTTCGGTGGTACTACTGGGTGGAGACCCGGGCATCGGAAAATCCACCATCCTGCTGCAATGCATGACCCAGGTCAGTCAACAGCAAAACACCCTGTACGTGACCGGTGAGGAATCCCTGCAACAGGTCAGCCTGCGAGCCAGGCGCCTGGAATTACCGCGTGATAACCTGAACCTGCTCAGCTCCACCTGTGTGGAGGAAATCATCGCTCACGCCTTCCAGCTCAAACCCACTGTCATGGTCATCGATTCGATTCAGACCATTTACACCGACAGCCTGCAATCTGCTCCCGGATCGGTCAGCCAGATACGCGAAAGCAGCGCCCTGCTGGTGCGCCTGGCCAAACAGCATAACATTGCCATTTTCCTGGTGGGTCATGTCACCAAGGAAGGCCAACTCGCCGGTCCACGCGTGCTTGAACACATGGTGGACACGGTGCTCTACTTCGAGGGCGACAGTTCCACCCGCTATCGGGTCATCCGCGCGGTCAAGAATCGATTTGGTGCGGTGAATGAAATCGGCATCTTTGCCATGACCGACCAGGGGCTGAAAACGGTTACCAACCCGTCCGCCATTTTTCTCGCCAATCACGACAAACCGGTATCCGGCAGTATTATCATGGTGTCGCGTGAGGGCAGCCGGCCGATACTGGTTGAAATCCAGGCGCTGGTCACCGAGAGCCACCTGGGCAACCCGCGCCGAATCAGCGTGGGACTGGAATCGAACCGCCTGGCCATGCTGTTGGCGGTTTTGCAACGACACGGTGGTATCCCTTTATATGATCAGGATGTATTCATTAATGCCGTCGGTGGCGTGCGCATCAGTGAAACCGGTGCCGACCTCGCGGTTATCCTGGCCATCCTGTCCAGCTACCGGGACAAGGCCGTCAGCAACAATCTGCTGGTGTTTGGAGAGGTGGGATTATCCGGCGAAATACGACCGGTTCCAAACGGCGAGGAACGCCTGAAAGAAGCCAGCAAACACGGTTTTGAAAGCGCCATCATTCCGGCTGCCAACAAACCGCGAAAAAATAACTATAACGGTATGAAACTTATTGCGGTCAACCACTTGGCTGATACACTGAATGTTTTATAATGCCGCTTTCATAAAAACATTGTCGCCATGCCTTCCTCTAAAAAAACAGAAAACAGCATCCAGGACTTTGAAAAATCACTACAGCAACTGGAGGCCATCGTACAGCAAATGGAGAATGGTGAACTTGGACTGGAAGATTCACTGAAACAGTTCGAGCAGGGTATCAAGCTGGCCAAAAACTGCCAAAACGCGCTCAGCTCTGCCGAATTAAAAGTCAATCAACTCATCGAGAAAAACGGTCTGCAACAGACCATCGCTTTTGACGAACCACATGATTGATCAGAAAAGTTTTGATCAATACCTGCTTGATTTCAAAAAACGCGTGGACCAGGCCCTCGATACCTGGCTGCCCCCGCAAAAACTGAACCCGGAAAACCTGCACCAGGCAATGCGCTATTCGGTTCTGGGCAGCGGCAAACGGGTTCGTCCGGTGCTGGTATATGCCACGGCCATGGCATTAAAAAT
>JANTFY010000043.1 GCA_024763185.1 Gammaproteobacteria bacterium
GCCTCGACAATATCGGCCACCGGACGGTAATGCTGCTCTTCATCAATGAAATGATCAAGATCACTGAAACGATCCGGATCCAGCAGGCGCAGGCGGGCAAAATGACTTTCCTTGCCGAGTTGTTCCGGGGTAGCGGTCAGTAACAGCACCGAGCGGGTAATGGCGGACAATTTCTCCACCAGCTGGTATTCCCGGCTGGGCTGCTCAGGCTGCCAAACCAGGTGATGCGCTTCATCCACTACCAGCATATCCCAGTCACCCTGCAATGACTGATCAAAGCGGCGTTGATTCTGCGTCAGAAATTCAATACTGCACAGCACCAGTTGCTCTGTGTGGAAAGGATTATCAAGCTCCTGCAACAGTTCGCTGTCACCATCGCCCTCTATCGCATCACAACGTGCCTGGTCAAACACGCTGAACAACAGGTTAAAGCGTCGCATCATTTCAACCAGCCATTGGTGCAACAGGCTTTCCGGCACAACAATCAGTATGCGCTGGGCGTATTCATTGAGCAGCTGTTGATGGATGATCAATCCGGCTTCGATGGTTTTACCCAGCCCCACCTCATCGGCCAGCAAAACCCGCGGAGCGAACCGATTGGCAACCTCGTGCGCAATATACAACTGGTGATCAATCAGGCTGGTACGGCAACCGGTCAACCCCTGTAGATTCGACTGGGCAAGCAGGCTGCCTATTTTTTGCGTGCGCGCCCTCAACTCAAACCACTTGTTCTTATCGATCTGGCCGTTAATCAAGCGCTGCAGGGGCTGATTCAAGGTCAGGAAATTATTCAGCTTGCCTTCGGCCAGGCGTATATTCTCTGTGCCTTCAGCCTGGCAATGATAAATCATCAGTCCATCGTGCTGCTCGACCTCAAGCACCTGCATTTCACGCCCATCCTGGTCACTGACCGTATCTCCAGCGGCGAAAATCACACGTGACAACGGGGCCGTTTGCTTGGCGTACACCCGCGTTTCACCCGTCGCCGGAAAAATAATACTGACCGTACGAAACTCAACTTCAAGCACCATGCCTATACCCAGATGAAGTTCACCGGCGCTGACCCAGCGCTGTCCGACCATGAATTGCTGCATATCCGCCCCGTTAAATTAAATGGCAGCGCATTATACAGAGCCCTGTTGATAGTGAAACGTGTACTGGTACAAAATAAGTTAACTTCATTTCATGTTATTAAACATTAAGAATATGTCACAAATCATTGATATAATAGAAATTATCAGTTAGTCTTTTATCCATACTATAAAATCTCAACTGAATTGAGATTAAAAATTAATAATGATAAGGGCTTCATATAGGTTTTTTTTATTTCACAAGCCACTGAGTGAAGACTATTTAACAGGAACCGCGAAGCGATTTTCCTGACGAGAAATTTACACGATTCGAATAAGACTGAGCTGTTCAAGGAGGTATGGCCCAAACCGAACTCAGTTGAGAACTATAACAATGGGTAAACCTTTTAACCCTGATACTTCTATATCAGACAACCAGCAAAGAAAAAACTGGAAACTGCTGCGGCGCAGCATTGCTGTGGTTACCTTGTTGTGCGCGCTGTCCACGGCACTGGTTAATTACCTGCTGCAACAGCAATTCCAGCTGCAACGCGCGCAGGACCTTCAGGCTGACCAGCTACTCCTTGACACCTTACACCATCAAACCGAACAGAAACTCGAGCAACTGTACGACATCATCACCTCTTACGAGGGCGTCCAACAGGCATTTTCGGATGAAGCCGAAATCCCTTTGCAACAGGCTTTTGACAATCACTGGAGCAACATGGCGTATGACTGGCAGCTCGATCTGATTCAGTTTTACAGCCCGGCCAATATCCCCCTGGCAAGCTGGTCTTCACGCCCGATCAAGGCATTACTGGACTCTAAAATCAGCGCCTGGGTAAACGAGGTAAACCAGACCCTGGAACCCGTCAACAGTGTCAGTTGCGTGCAAAACTGCAGCCAGTATCTCATTACACCTATCCACTTCGAGGGCCTCCATCAAGGCGTGATGGTGATATCCATTTCCTTACTGGATGGACTCAATCAATTCCAGCTGAGTACCAAAAAAACCGTTGGCATCATTACTCCCTCCCTCAACCGGGAAGCTTCCACCGACCTGCTGACCTATAAATGGGGTTACGAGTTATACAGCCTGACCGATGCCGGGCAGCATGAGCCTGTGCTGCAGGGCTTTACTCATTTGCAAACACCGCAAAAGGGTAGAGAGCAAATCTACGCGGCGACTATCAATGGACGGGACTACACGCTGCGCCTGCTGCCGCTAACCCATTCGGATGACAGCTTCCTGATTATCCTGGAAGATTTAACAGCGGCTCACGCTGCCATCATTAACAAGTCCGTTCTTTTTGCTTTGTTGTCATTCTTCACCTTTCTAGCGCTGCAACTGCTTTTGCAATTTTCTCTGCAACGCCAGGCCTCGCGACAGGAACACGCCCTGCAGTTGGCCCGTGTTGAACGCAGCCGGCCCAAACAAGCTACTGAAGAACACGATGACGATCCAACCCATCCTGAAATAACCCTGACCAACCTGACCGATACCCCGCTGGATTTCGACCTGACCAGCGAACATGTGATTTCTATTTCCGATCGCCTGGACCAGCTGAAAAAATACAACCAGGATATCAATCTGGAACTCGCCCACCAGATGGTGGCGGTCAGCCATGAACGCGATCTGGTACGCCGCATCCTGGACAACACCCAGGCCATCATCATGACCCTACAGAAAGATGGCAGCATCCTCAGTATTAACCGCTTCGGTCAAATGATCACCGGTTACTCTGAGGCCGATTTAAAACATAAAAACTTTATTGACCTGTATCCTGACAATGAACCTTTTGCACTGAACAGCCTGCAAAACATGTCCTCGATCGCCAATGGCGAACAGGAAAGTTATCGTCATGAAGCCCGCCTGAGCTGTAAGGATGGCAAGGAGCGAGTCATTTTATGGCTGCATTCCCGCCTCAATGATAAAGACAGTAATGACGCCCCTCTGTTATCCGCCGGTCTGGATATCACTGAACATAAACAACTTGAGAAGAACCTTGGCTGGCTGGCTGATCACGATTCACTGACCTCGCTGTATAATCGTCGCCGTTTTGAAGAAGAGCTGGAAGATGCGCTCAACTGGGCAAACACGCACCAGGCCAGTGGCACCTTATTGTATATCGACCTAGATAACTTCAAGGATATCAACGACTCCTGTGGACACCAGGTTGGCGATATCATTTTACGTAAGGTCGCCAGCACGTTGCTGGATATCACCGATGAAATCGACAGCTCCAGCCACCTGATTACGGCGCGCCTCGGTGGCGACGAATTCGCCATGATTCTGCGTAATATCGATGAAGAAGGTATCAGCATTTTATGCAAACGCGTGCTGGACTCACTGTATCAAATCCGCCATAACGAAGAGAATTTCCAGTTCCAGTTATCCTGCAGCATCGGTGTCGCGTCATTCCCCGGACAGGAGTCCAATGCCAACGAGCTGCTCTCTAATGCCGATTTTGCCATGTACCAGGCCAAGATGTTCGGGCGTAACCAGTACTATGTCTTTCAGGATCAGGATAGCCATCGCGAACAGTCTCACCACCGATTAATCTGGCGCGAAAAAATTGAAAGTGCATTGAACGAAGGCCGCTTTATTTTGCATTACCAGCCCATTTTGAATATTAAACAACGCACCATTTCGCACTACGAAACCCTGATCCGCATGAAAGATGAAAACGACGAATTGGTTTCCCCCAGCGTGTTTATCAACATTGCGGAAAGGATCGGGTTAATCCAGGATATCGATTGCTTTATTTTGCAATCCGCCATCCAGAAACAGGCAGAATTATTGCGCCAGGGCCACGACATCACGCTTGCCATCAACCTGTCCGGCAAGGCCTTTGATGACCCCAAACTGTCCGAGAATATTGAAAGTGCCATTCATAAATATAATGCCAAGGCCGAAAACCTGATCTTCGAAATAACCGAAACAGCCGCTGTTTCGGATATCGTTGCCGCAGAAAAAGTCATGCGCAAGATCCAGTCGCTGGGTTGCCAGTTTGCACTGGATGATTTCGGCGTCGGTTTTTCTTCCTTTTATTATTTGCGGGAACTGCCCGTTGAATACGTCAAAATTGACGGGTCTTTTGTTAATGACCTGCCCGATAATTCTGACAACCAGGTTCTGGTCAGGGCCTTGAGCGAGGTCGCCATCGGTTTTAACAAGCTGACTGTGGCCGAATTTGTAGACTCTCTGCAAACCCTGCACCTGTTGAGTGAATCCAAGGTGAATTTTGCCCAGGGTTATTTTATCGGCAAACCCAGCGAACAGATTCCGGTCAACCCTCCCAATTTCTACCAGGCCGCAGTCAACGAAAATACCGCAATTATTTAGGCTCGTTGGCGTCATGCAATTTCACCGGATACAACTTTGCTAACGGGTTATTTCATCACCGGCTCCGACACGGCAGTCGGTAAAACCTGGGTAAGCTGCCAGCTTATACAGCAGTTAATGCACTGCGGTGTCCCGGTCAAAGTTCGCAAACCGGTAGAATCCGGCTGCGAATACGACCCTGCCAATAATTTAATCCCTGCGGATGGCGCTCAATTATTTAGTGCCAACAACTATCTTGAAGATTTATCCATTATTACCCCTTTTCGCTTTCATGCTGCACTGGCGCCCGACCATGCCGCCCGGCTGGAGAATAAAACCATCACCCTGGCCCAGTTAAAAGCAGCCGTAGAATACAATGTAGAGAAACAGGACCGACTCATCGTGGAAGGTGCCGGTGGTTTTTTATCGCCCCTGGCTAGCGACGCTGTCAATGCTGATCTTGCCCGGGCACTTGGCCTTGAAGTTATTGTGGTTATTGAAAACAGACTGGGGGCAATCAATCAGGCTCTTTTAACCATAAAGGCCGTAGAGGATGCTGGACTGTCCATTCATGCCATCATCCTCAATCAGATACAAGCCGAGATAGACCCGAGGCTCGACAACATGTCCGAACTTAAAGAGCGTATAGCCTACCCGCTGTTCAACTGTGATTTTAATGGGCAGTTACAACCCGGGGTATTCTGCTAAAGGTCTTCCGCTATTGGGTCAGCCTGCGCGTAAAGCATCTTCCGAAAATTCCTTGTTCAGGTAGTCGATAATCTCTGCGGATTCATACATCCAGGTAGTTTCACCGGGTTTCTCAATCAAAAGGCAAGGCACCTGAAACTTACCGCCACCCTGCTCCAGTTGTGTGCGATAGGGACTGCCCTCACTCACGTCCAGGGTTTCTATGGTGATATTCAGACGCCGAATGGTTCGCCTGGTCTTGACACAAAACGGGCAGGCATAAAGCTGGTAGAGCTTCAATGACTTAGCTTTTGCATCAGCACGCGCCTGTTGTTCCGCTGAACGCTGAATCATTTTTGGGCGGGTTAACCAGTCGATAAAAACGATTATCGACCCGAGCCCCTGTCTGACTAGTTTAATCAGCATGTTTTTATCCCTAACCGAAATAAAAAGAATCAATAAAAAAGGGAGCCGAAGCTCCCTTTGTATTCATGGCAAAGGATCTGATTAGCTATAGAAATCGACCATTTTTTCCAGTGAGTTGACCTTGATCTTGTCTGCATGACCCGCACAACCAAAGGCTTCAAAACGTGCCTTACAGATATCCTTCATGGCAGCAGTTGAAGCCTTGAGGAATTTACGAGGATCAAAGTTGCTTGGGTTATCCGCAAGGTGTTTACGGATAGAGCCGGTTGATGCCATACGCAGATCAGTGTCGATATTCACCTTACGCACACCGTTTTTGATACCTTCCTGAATTTCTTCAACCGGTACACCGTAGGTCTGGCCCATGTCACCACCGTAATCATTGATGATTTTCAGCCAGTCCTGTGGCACAGAAGAAGAACCGTGCATCACGAGATGCGTATTAGGGATACGCGCATGGATGTCACGGATACGGTCTATACGCAGGATTTCACCGGTAGGTTCCTGGGTGAACTTGTAAGCACCGTGCGAGGTACCAATCGCGATTGCCAGCGCATCAACACCGGTATCCGCTACAAATTGAGCCGCTTCTTCAACGTCAGTCAGCAACTGATCCATATCCAGCTTGCCTTCAGCACCGTGGCCATCTTCTTCACCCATTTCACCGGTTTCCAAAGAACCCAGGCAGCCCAGTTCACCTTCTACCGAAACACCACCGGCATGGGCCATCTCAACAACCTTTTTGGTCACATCTACATTGTACTCATAAGAGGCCGGTGTCTTCATATCTGCCATCAGGGAACCGTCCATCATGACCGAACTGAAACCGGACTGGATAGAACGCAGGCACACAGCCGGCTCTGAACCATGATCCTGGTGCATAACGATAGGAATATGCGGATACATTTCGATCGCAGCACTGATCAGGTGGCGCAGGAACGGTTCACCCGCGTAAGAACGAGCACCCGCGGAACCCTGCAGGATTACCGGGCTGTTCACTTCATCAGCGGCTTGCATGATGGAATGCACCTGTTCCATGTTGTTTACGTTGAATGCAGGCATGCCAAAATCATTTTCTGCCGCATAGTCCAATAACTGTCTTAATGAGATAAGTGCCATACTGACTTCCCCTTGTGTATTAAAAAATTGACTTAAAAATCGAATATAAAGCGGATGAGACAAAGCTCTGAAAAAAACGCTCTCTCATCCGCTCAGATTCGTACCTATTAATCCGCTAGTTTGGGCATATCGCCCACTTTAACAATCTTCATGGCGTTGGTACCTCCACCGGTACCCATCAGGTCGCCCTTGGTGATAATGACCAGGTCACCATCGGTTACCACGCCCTCATTTAACAAAACATCAATCGCAATCTGGTTCGCAGCGGCATGATTATTCTCCTCTATAACCGGAAAATCAACCGGTGTCACGCCACGATACATGGAAACCTTGCGGTTAGTGCGCTGATGTGTAGACAAAGAATATATCGGAATACCTGAACTGATACGTGACATCCATAAAGCGGTTGAACCAGATTCAGTCAACGCCGCAATCGCACGTACATTCAAATGGTTTGCCGTATACATCGTCGCCATGGCAATGGCTTCATCCACCCTTTCAAACATCTGGTTCATGCGATGTTGTGAGCGCATTGCATCCAGTTGCTGCTCGGCATTACGACAAATACGCGCCATGGCACAGACTGTCTCAACCGGGTATTCACCGGCTGCCGTTTCAGCCGATAACATGACCGCATCGGTACCATCCAGCACCGCATTGGCCACATCGAAAACTTCGGCACGGGTCGGAATTGGATTACTGATCATCGACTCCATCATCTGCGTGGCCGTAATCACAACCCGGTTCATTCTGCGTGCCAGTTTAATCAGGCGTTTTTGCACCGCTGGCAGTTGATCATCACCAATTTCCACGCCCAGGTCGCCACGTGCAATCATGATTACATCCGAAGCGTCGATAATGGATTCGATATTCTCCATCGCTTCAGCTCGTTCCACCTTGGACACGATGGCACCGTGACCGCCGGCATCACGCAACAGGGTTCTTGCCAGTTTGACATCCGCCGCATTTCGTGGAAATGAAATAGCCAGGAAATCGGCCTCGATCTCAGCCGCAACCTTGATGTCTTTTCTGTCCTTTTCAGTCAGAGCTTCAGCAGACAGCCCTCCACCCTTTAGGTTGATACCCTTGTTATCAGACAGTTTGCCGCCGACTACAACCGTGGTATGAATGCGATTCCCTTCAACTGAAGTGACCCGCAGAACAATTCGGCCGTCATCCAGCACCAGGACATCGTTCTCCTTAACATCCTGCGGCAATGCCTTGTAGGTGATGCCAACCTGGGTTTTGTCACCGTCGTTCTTGCCAAGACCTGCATCCAGGCAGAATTCAGCGCCTACCTTGAGCTTTACCTTGCCGTCCGCAAAACGTTCGGTACGGATCTTAGGCCCCTGCAAGTCAACCAATACTCCGACCGTACGGTTATTTGCCTTGGCTGCCGCGCGCACACGGTCGGCACGCTGTTTGTGTTCTTCGGGACTGCCGTGAGAAAAATTTAGGCGAACAACATCGACACCGGCTTTGACCAGACTGTCGATAATCTCCTCGGATTCCGAAGCCGGGCCGAGAGTCGCCAGGATTTTGGTACGACGTAGAACGACGTTATCAGACATCGGGGGTTACTTCGCGGCCTGCGCTTCCAGCATGGCCACGGCAGGTAATGTCTTACCTTCCAGGTATTCAAGGAATGCACCACCGGCGGTAGAAATATAGGAAACCTTATCATAGATATCGTACTTCTGGATTGCCGCAATGGTGTCACCACCACCAGCCAGACTGAAACAATCGGATTCCGCAATCGCCATGGATACGGTTTTGGTACCTTCACCAAACTGATCGAATTCAAATACGCCGACAGGGCCATTCCAAACCACGGTACCGGCATTCTTGATGATTTCGGCCAGTTCATTTGCAGAATCGGGGCCAATGTCGAAAATCATATCGTCATCTTCCACATCACTGGCAGCCTTAAGCGTCGCTTCCGCTGTTTCGGAGAATTCCTTGCCACAAACCACATCAGTCGCAATCGGAATATTGGCGCCACGAGCCTTCATCTTTTCAACCAGTGCCTTGGCAGTATCTACCAGGTCATCCTCACACAAAGACTTACCCACGTTATGACCCATTGCCTTCAAGAAGGTATTGGCAATACCACCACCCACAACCAGCTGATCAACTTTTTCTGATAAAGCTTCCAGTACGGTCAGCTTGGTAGAAACCTTTGATCCACCCACAATCGCCACCATCGGACGCGCAGGGTTAGCCAGGGCCTTGGCCAGGCTATCCAGCTCTTCCGACAACAACAGGCCGGCACAGGCAACCGGAGCCTGGACACCGACGCCATGGGTCGAAGCCTGGGCACGATGGGCAGTACCGAATGCATCCATCACAAAAACGTCACACAGTGCTGCATATTTTTTTGAAAGCTCTTCATCGTCTTTCTTTTCCCCGACATTGAAACGCACATTTTCGAACAGCACAACTTCTCCGTCCGCCACTTCAGGGGCGTTATCCAGGTAATCCTTGATTAAACGTACCGGAGTGCCCAGCTTGGCGGACATGTCATCCGCAATCGGCTGCATGGAATTTTCATCATCGACCTTGCCTTCTTCAGGACGACCGCGATGTGACATCACCTGCACCTTGGCACCGGCTTTGACACAGTGCTCGATAGTCGGCATGGAAGCCGTTATACGGGCATCCGAAGTTACCTTACCATCCTTTACAGGAACATTAAGGTCAGCACGAATCAGAACACGCTTACCTGCCAGGTCAAGATCAGTCAGTTTGATAAAAGCCATGAAGAATCTCCTACGAGAATTGAATAAATAATAAAAACGGTTTGTTAAATAATAATGAAATAAACTTAACGAACAATTTTTAAGGGAAACCTGTCCGGAGATTCCGAACAGGTTTTTATTACTCGACTAAGCGAGGATTTTTGTTCGAGAGCAAGGCGAAGGCCTTTTTTGGACCGCGCAGCGTACAATCAGTACGTGAGCAGCCAAAAAAGGGCGACAACGCCGCAATCGGACAAAAAGACCGCTTAGTTTGCTGCTACGTGCTTGGCAAAGCGCAACATATTGCAGGTATAACCGTATTCATTGTCATACCAGCTAACCACCTTGACGAAAGTTCCGTCCAGCGCGATACCGGCTTCAGCATCAAAGATGGAAGAAGAACCACAGCCACGGAAATCGGTGGAAACCACTTTCTCGTCGGTGTAAGCCAGGGTGTCACCGATGCCTGCAGTTTCAGAAGCAGTCTTCATCGCGGCACAGATATCGTCGTAAGAGGCGTCCTTATCCAGTTCAACAGTCAGGTCAACAACAGACACATCAGAAGTTGGGACACGGAATGCCATGCCGGTCAGCTTGCCATTCAGTTCAGGCAATACAACACCTACCGCTTTGGCTGCACCGGTAGAAGAAGGAATGATGTTTTCCAGGATACCACGACCACCGCGCCAGTCTTTCATGGAAGGACCGTCAACAGTTTTCTGCGTTGCCGTAGCAGCATGAACAGTCGTCATCAGGCCACGCTTGATGCCCCAGTTATCATGCAGAACCTTGGCAACAGGTGCTAAACAGTTGGTGGTACAGGAAGCGGCAGAAATGATGGCCTGGCCTGCGTAGGTTTCATGGTTTACACCGTAAACGAACATGGGTGTGCCGTCTTTGGAAGGTGCAGACATGACAACTTTGGTTGCACCCGCGTCAATGTGCTTCTGACAGGTTTCTTCAGTCAGGAAGAAACCGGTACATTCCAGCACCAGGTCGACATTGATGTCACCCCAGGCCAGGTCAGAAGGATCACGCTCTGCAGTCAGGCGGATAGTCTTGCCATTGACAACCAGGTTATTGCCATCAACGGCAATATCACCTTTGAAATTGCCGTGTACTGAATCGTACTTCAGCATGTAAGCGAGATAATCAGCATCCAGCAGGTCGTTGATACCGACCACTTCGATATCATCAGAAAAATCCTGTGAAATCGCACGGAATGCCATACGGCCAATACGGCCAAAACCATTAATACCGACTTTAATCGTCATAATATTTCTCTCCTATATTTACGTAATAATCAAGATACAGAATTGACAGCTTCAACGACCTTATCGACCGTGAAACCGAAGTATTCAAATAATTCGCCTGCAGGTGCGGATTCACCGAATCGATCAATACCGACTACGGCACCATTCATACCGACATACTTGTACCATCCGGCAGTGACTGCTGCCTCAACAGCAACCCTAGCGGTGACGGCTGATGGCAGAACCGCTTCACGATAATCAGCATCCTGGGCTTCAAACGCCGTGGTTGAAGGCATGGATACCACACGCACCTTCTTATCAGCCAACTGCTCTGCAGCGCCCATAGCCAACGCCACTTCTGAACCCGTGGCGATGATGATCACATCCGGGGTGCCGTCACAATCCTTGAGGATATATCCACCCTTGGCAATATCCGCAATCTGCGCATCACTGCGCTCTTGATGAGGCAGACCCTGACGCGAAAAGATCAGTGAAGAGGGGCCGTCTTTACGCTCAACCGCCTGCTGCCAGGCAACCGCGGATTCAACCGCATCACAGGGACGCCATACCGCCATGTTGGGTATCATGCGCAGGGTAGGAATCTGTTCGATAGGCTGGTGTGTCGGACCATCTTCGCCCAGACCGATAGAGTCATGGGTATACACAAAGATAGACTGCACTTTCATCAGCGCGGCCATGCGCAATGCATTACGCGCATACTCGGAGAACATTAGGAAGGTTGCACCGAAAGGCATCAGACCGCCATGCAGGGCGATACCATTCATGATGGCTGACATACCAAATTCACGCACGCCATAACGCACGTAGTTGGCATCTTCATTGGAGTCCATCGGCTTGTATCCGGACCATTCGGTCAGATTCGAGCAACCCAGATCCGCCGAACCGCCAAACAGTTCTGGCAGCATTGGCGAATAGGCCTCGATACAGGCCAGAGAAGCCTGGCGAGTGGCCGGGCTCTTGGCATCCGCATTGACCGAAGCGATGTATTCAGCCGACTTGGCTGCCCAGTCATCGGGCAGATCACCGGACATGCGGCGTTCAAAGGCAGCCGCCAGTTCCGGGTGGGCCGCTTTGTAGGCGGCAAATTTTTCATTCCAGGCGGCTTCGGCAGCTGCACCTTTTTCTTTGGCGTCCCATCCGGCATAGATATCTGCAGGCACATCAAACGCCTCATGATCCCAGCCCAGGGCAGCCTTGGTCAGATTGATTTCTTCCTCTCCCAGAGGGGCACCGTGACAGGCATGGCTGCCGGCTTTATTCGGAGAACCAAAACCGATGGTGGTTTTACAGCATACCAGCGTAGGCTTATCGGTCATTGCCTTGGCAAATTCCAGTGCCTTTTGCAGCGCTTCCGGATCATGCCCATCCACGTCGGCAATGACATGCCAGCCGTAGGCTTCAAAACGCTTGGGGGTATCATCGGTAAACCAGCCATCGACGTGGCCGTCAATAGAGATGCCGTTATCATCCCAGAAGGCGATGAGCTTGCCCAGGCCCAGAGTACCTGCCAGAGAACAGGCCTCGTGAGAGATGCCTTCCATCAAACAACCGTCACCCATAAATACATAAGTATGATGATCAACTATTTTATGGCCATCTTTATTAAATTCAGCGGCCAACGCTTTTTCAGCAATCGCCATGCCCACGGCATTGGTAATACCCTGACCGAGAGGACCGGTGGTGGTTTCAACACCCGGCGCATAACCATACTCGGGATGCCCTGGCGTTTTGGAATGCAGTTGACGGAAATTTTTAAGATCGTCAATCGACAGATCATAACCGGTCAAATGCAACAGGCTGTAAATCAACATGGATCCATGGCCATTGGACAACACAAAACGATCACGATCAGCCCAACCGGGATTAGCCGGGTTATGGTTCATATGATCATTCCACAGCACTTCAGCAATATCAGCCATACCCATGGGGGCACCAGGATGGCCTGAATTCGCTTTCTGGACTGCATCCATACTCAGCGCACGTACAGCATTTGCTAGATCTCTACGAGATGGCATAGCTTTCTCCTCAGACAATAAAAAAACTGTTATTTACCGGAAACATTTAAACTCCCAGGTAAAATTCAAATAAATTCAGTAAGTTGCAACCTAAAGGCGCACTCCAAAAACCTAATTCAAGGGCGCAGGCAGCTATAAAGGCGCGCCATTCTCGCTTAGAAACAGCTTTTCATCAACTTAAAATCATTATTTAGGTATCAAATCTGGCTATAGGTGATATAGGTCAATTCGATTATCTTGAACCCTTTAGCGGTTGAGATATCTTCGCTGAGGCAATATATTGCGCGTTTTCCAATTTGAGATCCCGTCATGTCCAACAGCTTCATCTTCACCTCCGAATCCGTTTCCGAAGGCCATCCTGACAAACTCTGTGATGCCATATCCGATGCTGTCTTAGATGCCATACTGGAGCAAGACAGTCATGCGCGCGTGGCCTGCGAAACCCTGGCAAAAACCGGCATGATTATACTGGCCGGCGAACTGACCACGTCCGCCTATGTCGACCTGGAATCCATCGTGCGCAAAACGGTGACGGAAATCGGTTACGACTCCTCGGAAGTGG
>JANTFY010000044.1 GCA_024763185.1 Gammaproteobacteria bacterium
ATCAGGTCGGTGAGTTTGGTTTTTTCATCCCTGACATCCTGATAACGCTCAAGGATCAGTTGCATGGTGTCAGGGTAACGCGCCAGGGCGGACATGGCCTGGTTAAGGCCGCTTTCTATGCGGCGTGCGATCTTGATTTCACCTTCACGCGTGAGCAATTCAACCGTGCCCATTTCACGCATGTACATGCGTACCGGGTCGGTGGTGCGTCCAAATTCGCTGTCCAGCGAGGCAAGGGCGGCGGCGGCTTCTTCAACCGCATCTTCATCCGGTTCGTTTTCGGCATCGTTGAGAATGTCGTCAGAATCTTCAGCGGGTGCACGTTCATGGACCTTGATGCCCATGTCGTTGATCATACGAATGATATCTTCGATCTGTTCCGGTTCGACGATGCCGTCGGGCAGGTGATCATTGACCTCGGCGTAGGTCAGGTAACCCTGCTCTTTGCCGCGGGCTATTAACTCTTTCAGACTGGATTGCTGGTTTTTATCCATAATGCCTCAGTGGACGAATAAGATATTAACCCGTATTCCTTAACCGCTGGGTTGAAATACAGGCTTGAAAAGTGAACTCCCTAGTATATAAGGTTTTACTGATTTTTTCCAAGCTAATGCATTATTTTTTATGCTGCAGGCGGCGATATTCCTGAATTTCCTGTTCATTCAGTTTTCCGCCGGACATCAGTTTTTGATTGAGCTTGTGGAAACGGTTTTCAGCGTATTTCAGGCGCAGTCGGTTTATGGCATCCTCAAACATGGGTTGGATGTCATCACTCTCGTTGAGCATGGCTGGGGTCATGGCGGCAATTTTATACAGATGGCCTTCGTGTTCGTGGCCGGAGAAACGTCCGAGCAGGTTTTGCGTGCTGATGTCGGGCTGTTCGTGTATCTGGTCCAGAATCTGCAATAGTAATTCGATGCCGGGGATATCGGCTTCAATCAGTTCATCCAGATTGCCGGCCAGGGCAGCCAGCTGAGGTTTTTGCAGCAACAGGTTGATGGCCAGCCGGGTAGGGGTCCAGTGTTGTTCAGGTATCAGGGTTTTGCTGTTTTTAGCGGGCAGCTCGCCACCTATGACTTGTAACAGGCGGGCATCGAGCTCGATGGAAAGGTGTTTTTCCACGTCTCTTAGTATCTGGTCTTTCAGGCTTTGTAACGGAATTTTGTTGTAATAGGGTCTGAGCTTGTCCACAAACTGGGCACGGCCTTCAGGGCTATGCACTTCACCTTGAGACAGGAGTTCGGTAAACAGGAATTCAGTCAAGGTAGTTGCTTGATGAGCCAGTTGTAAGAATGCTTGCTTGCCGTGTTCCTGGATATAGGTGTCAGGGTCATGGCCATCGGGCAGAAACAGGAAACGGGCCAAACGTCCTTCTTTGAGTGAAACCAGGCTGTTTTCAAGAGCACGCCAGGCTGCTTTGCGGCCTGCCTGGTCGGCATCAAAGCAAAACACCAGGGTTTTTACGGTGCGAAACAGTTGCTCGATCTGGTTATGACTGATAGCCGTGCCCAGTGTGGCCACTGCCGTGGTGACACCATGTTCTGCCAGGGCGACGACATCCATATAACCTTCGGTAATGAAGATTTGTTCAATTTGCGTATTGGCCTGTTTCAGCTCATGCAGCCCATAAATTTCTTCGCCCTTGTGAAATACCTCTGTTTCGGGGGAGTTGAGATACTTCGGGTTATCATCAGGGTTGATGATACGACCACCAAACGCAATGGTGCGGCCACGACGATCGCGTATCGGAAACATCAGGCGGTGACGGAAACGGTCATAGGTCTTGCCCTGGTCGTTTTTTATCAGCATGCCTGAATCAATCAGTAGTTTTTCGTCCCCGGACAGGTTATTCCAGCCGGGAGGGGCGAAACCGATGCCGAAGTTTTTTGCCGTCTGACCGCTGATACCACGTTGCTTCAGGTAGTCGATAGCCTCGTTGTGTTGCTTGAGTTGGGCCTGGTAATAGTCACTGCAGTTTTGCAGCGTGGTTATCAGCGATTCAGTATAAGGCGTGTTACGCGGTTTGTTTGAGTGGCCTTTTTCATAGGGAATTTCGACCCCAACATGCTGGGCCAGTGTTTCGATGGCTTCGACAAATTCCATATGGTCGTAATCCATCAGGAAACTGATGGCATTACCATGCTGCTGGCAGCCAAAGCAGTGATAAAATTGTTTATTCTGACTGACCGAAAAGGAGGGCGATTTTTCATTATGAAACGGGCAGCAGGCCCAGTACTCGCGCCCCTTTTTTTTGAGGGGAACGCGTGCATCAATTATTTCAACGATGTCTACCCGGTTGAGTAGGTCATCGATAAATGTCCGGGGAATGCTTCCAGCCATATTGGTTTACGAGGAACGCGGATCAGGCGACTTCATGACCCGGTATTTCAAGCTGGAATTTGCGCCGGAAAAAGGATTTATTGATTTCTCTGGGTAGAGTATTTGTGCCATGAAAATCAGTCTAGTCAGTGAAACGATTGGTCGATAAAACCTTTGCGACAGCTGTTTTTTCAAAACCTGCCTTGTGTAGCTCTCCCAGAAGTATTTGTATACTCATAATTGCCAGATGTATTGAGTGGCTTTATATCACTATGCCGGAATCCGGCCACCAAAAGAGCCGAATATTATACGCATCGGCATCAAGATTCTCCAACCGTAGCGCATCAGCTACGAGCCACGGGTTTGCAATTCGTGTATTTAAAGCTCGGCTTTGATTTGTTTAAACTGGCGGGCCCAGGGTGAAACATTTTTTAAACTTTCAGGTAATTGAGATTTAGCTGTTTTTGCTGCCTGGTGATTGTTATAGACGCCATACAATAAGCGGATAATCGGCTTGCCGTTGACCTCCGTTTCATAAAAGGCTGACTGATCGCAGATGTTGTGTTTGCTACAGAATCTTTGCAGGCTGTTGCTGTTACTGGCTGACAGGAGCTGCAAGCTGTAGGCGCTGTCTTTTTGTTGCCTTATCCAGTTTTTATCAGCCAGACCGGAAACGTGACGAATGATCGGTGGTGAGACTTTCACCGGACCGGCCATGGACAGGTAGTCGGTTGTGGATGGCAGCTTGATCTCCAGTCTGTCGATTTCTTCGATCGGGTGCACCCTGACTTTTAGGATGGATTGTCCATTGAGTTTTGTTCTAAAGGTGGTTGCGGTCTGGGGTAAAACCAACATCATCGCGCTTAACAGGATGCCCAGTAATTCACCCGTCGTTAACGAAGAATTGAAGGCCCTGGCCGGTTTTTGCATCTGCTGCAGGGTGTGGATGCAAAGCGTGCGCACCAACTGTGGCTGGCCCTTGGAACGGTAACGTACAACAATTAATTGCCAGAGGGTATAAGGGGAGCGGTTTTCTATGCCACTGTCTTCCAGGGCGCGGTAAATAAACTGCTGGATATGGTAGACACTGCATCGCTGGCGACGATTGGTTTTGATCGGCGCTTGTTCCAATGCCTGGAGAAGCAGGCTTTTCCAGTTGCTGAGAGTTTCCATATCTCTTTTTTAGCACTCTTTTAGCGTTTGTTGTAGTAAATCCGCTTGATAATCGGCAGTTATCAACGCTTTACCGAGTTTTTCAAGTAACACGAGTTTGATCACGCCCTGATCAACTTTTTTATCAATTGCCATGATATTCATGAACTGCTGCGGGGACATTTCGCCGGGTGATTTCACGGGTAAATTGGCTTTTGATAATAGTTCAACGGTGCGACTTTTAACCTGGTCGTCAATCCATTGATGGCGCTCAGATAAATCAACGGCCATCACCATGCCTGTGGCCACCGCTTCGCCGTGTAGCCAGTTGCCATAACCCATGGCGGACTCTATAGCATGCCCGAAGGTATGTCCGAGGTTGAGGATGGCGCGTATGCCGGATTCTTTTTCATCGATCGCTACGATATCCGCCTTGGTTTTGCAGGATACGTGTATGGCCTCACTTAGCAGGTTAGTATCGCGTTGCATCAGTTGGCTAATATTTTTCTCCAGCCAGTGAAAAAAATCGGCATCATGAATCAGGCCGTATTTGATCACCTCGGCCATACCTGCACTCAGTTCACGATCGGGCAGGGTGGCCAGGGTCTGGGTGTCTGCTATGACACATTGAGGCTGGTGGAACGCACCAATCATGTTTTTTCCCAGCGGATGGTTGACGCCAGTTTTGCCGCCAACGGAAGAATCGACCTGGGATAATAACGTGGTGGGGACCTGGATGAAATTTATACCGCGCTGGTAAATGGCTGCAGCAAAACCGGTAATATCGCCAACCACGCCTCCGCCAAGAGCAATCAGGGTGGTTTTGCGGTCATGCCGATTTTCAATCAGGGTATCTATGATCTGCTCAACAGTTGCCAGGGTTTTGAATTGTTCACCATCTTGCAGGATGACCGTATCAAAACGAATGTTTGCTGAATTGAGTGCAGCAGTAATCTGGTCCAGGTAGAGTGGGGCTACGGTGGTATTAGATACAATCACCGCACTACTTCCCTTTATATAGTCAGTGATTAAATTGTGCTGTTGCAGAAGATTATGGCCGATAAAAATTGGGTAACTGCGATCAGCCAGGTCAACATTCAATTGGTGTTTTAAGTTCATCGATCAGATTAAATAGTCGGGTAATTTAGGGTATATTTCAGCAGCAACCTTGCGCGCATATTTTCGGTCCGTGGGTATGCGTAAATCGGCAAGTTCCAGGTATAGGGGTTTGCGTTCAGTCAATAGCTTTTGCAGTCGCTCCCTGGGGTTATCGGTTTGTAGCAAGGGGCGTTTTTTATCATGCTTCAGTCTTTCAAGCTGTTGATCGACCGAGGTATCCAGAAAGATGATAAAACCAGAACTGCGCAGCAGTTTTCGATTTTCTTGGCGTGTAACCGATCCGCCACCCGTGGCAAGAACCAGGTTTCGTCTCTGAGTCAGTTCCTGCAGTGCCCGCGTTTCACGTAGGCGGAACCCGTCTTCGCCTTCAATATCAAAGATGCGTGGTATATCAACACCGGTTTTCTCTTCAATATAATGGTCACTATCGAAAAATTCGCGGTTTAAGCGTTGAGCTAACAATTGCCCAATGGTGGATTTACCGGACCCCATGGGACCAATAAGGATGATATTGTTAGCGCTCATCGGATAGGAAAATATAAATCGAGCGCGAATTTTAGATTTGCAGGCAGGGTTTTACAAGTATCCCAACCAAATGATTGGGATACTTGCGGGGGTTTATCTAATATCGAGATTGGCACCTTGTAGAATTTTAGGCGTAACAAAGATCAGCAGTTCTGAGCGATCGTCGCGAGCAATGGTCGATTTGAAAAAATTACCAATCAATGGCAGATCGCTAAAGAAAGGCACGCGTGTTACCTGTGTGCTTTGCGTGGTTTCGTAAATGCCACCGAGCACAACGGTTTGTCCATTATCGACCAGTAACTGTGACTGTACTTCACGGGTATTGATGGTGGGTGCTGATAAGGCATCACTGAATGATACATCCTCGCCACGTGAATCTTTATGAACCTCAAGATCCATGATGATGCGGTCGTCCGGGGTGATCTGCGGCGTGGTTTCAAGGGACAGAACGGCTTTTCTGAACTTCAGGGTTACTGTGTCATTGTCTTTACTCAGGTAAGGTATTTCTACACCCTGTTCGATTCGGGCCGTATGTGAGTCAGCAGTTATCACACGAGGGCTTGAGACCACTTCTCCCCGACCTTCGGTTTGTGCGGCTGAAAGTTCAAGCTCTAGCAGGGTGCCGAGTGGCAACTTGGCGAGAGCCAGCGCGATGGAGCCGGCCGGATTAACCAGGGGCATATTGACGTTCAATGCATCGGTGTTAGCCAATAAAGTGTTGTTATTAATCAAATCGGTAGTACCACCAATGGTACCGGCGGTGACTGCGCCATCGCCAGTTTGATTCAGGCCAAAACTGTCATTGCTGATGCCGAATCGAACACCCAGTTCCTTGCTGAAATCATCACTGGCTATTACCACGCGCGATTCAATAAGTACTTGTCTGACCGGGATGTCCAGTTCGGTCAGTAACTGGCGTACATTGGATAAACTGGCATTGGTATCTTTCACCAGCAGGGTATTGGTGCGGGTATCGACACTGACTGATCCGCGGGGTGAAAGTATGGCATTGTCTTTCAGTTTAAGCAGGTTGGCGATATCGTCAGCTTTGGCATAGTTGACCTTGATGAACTCGGTGCGTAACTGCTCCAGTTCTTCAACCTGTTTGCGTGCCTCCAGTTCCAGCTTTTCGCGGGCGGCAATTTCATCGGTTGGGGCTACCAGAATGACGTTACCTGACTTTCGCTGTGCCAGTCCCTTGGTTTTGAGAATTATATCCATGGCCTGATCCCAGGGTACATTTTTCAAGCGCAGGGTCAGATTGCCTTCCACGGAGTCACTGACCACCAGGTTAAGGCCGGTAAAATCTGCCAGTAACTGCAATACTGAACGCACTTCAATGTCCTGGAAGTTAAGCGACAGTCTCTCGCCGGTATAACCGAACTTGTCCTTTTTACGCTTTTCTTCTTCCTCCTTGGAGATCGGTGCGACTTCAACGGTATAAACTTTATCGGTCTGATAGGCCAGGTGCTGGAAATCTCCGTTTGCTGTGATGGTCATTTTTATTGATGAACCATCCTGGATGGTGTCGATAAAACTGATCGGCGTTGCGAAATCGCTGACATCCAGGCGCCGTTGCAATTCTTCGGGCAGCTGAGAGCCGATGAATTCGATATGCACAGAGTCACTTTCACGCCATACATCGGTAGTGATAGCTGTACTGGTTAAATCGATAATGACACGGCCTTCACCATTATTTCCTCTTTTAAAATCAATATTGGTGATGCCTTTGGCCAGGGCGTTGTCAGTATTGGTCTCTGTCATTGCTACCGGTGTGGTCGCGCCCGAGGAAGCACCGGTTGCCTCAGCCAGGGCGGAGGCGGAATCAGAGCCGCCGGCAAGGGTTAACGTCACCTGGTTGCCACTCACGTTAGTGGTGTAGTCTGTGGTTCGTGACAGGTTAAGTACAACCCGGGTTCTGCCTTTTGTGGAAGCGGTAAGTATGCTTTGCATGGCACCTATACCGACCCTAACTGCCCTTTGTTTTAATTTGTTTTCTGTGTCGGCAAAATCAAGGGCGATCCTGGCGGGTTCATCAATGGTAAAAGAACGAGGCTCTATAGCCTTTTCATCAAAAGTGAATACCAGTTGAACCGCATTGCCGGTCATGACCGAATAGTCCATGCCTATTAGCTGTCGGGCCTGTAATGAACTCAGGTTAAATAGGAGAGCAAGTGCTAATAGTATTTTTGTAGTCGTGATTGCTTTCATAGATTTGGAATCGATTGTTTTCATTTATATATACCCTTCGTTATTCAATCAGCGCTATCGCTGCTGAACGTTCGATATAATTACCCAGCCCATCTGGAACAATTTCGGTTAGTTGAATTTCTACATCTGACAGCGCAATGATACGGCCGTGATTTTGCCCCAGGTAATTGTTTTCCAGTACCCGGTGCACGGTATTGTCTGGTGCGAAGATAAGCCCCCATTTGGTGCCATTTTTGGTGACTGTGCCCTTGAACCTTAGCGTATCCAAAGGAAAGTCTTCAAGAGGTTCACGCACGCGATCAATGTCGGGACGTAGGCCGGTGCCCGAGGCAATAAGCGCTTCGTCTTCGGGTTCTGGCCGTCTAAAGTCTACCAGTTTGAAAGGGTCTCGCAGATTTTGTGAGGTGTATTCAAAGTTTTGATAGGGTACAAAGGGTGGAATGGGTTCTACCCGCCCAGGCGGCTTGGCTTTGGTCTGATCAACAAACAATTGTAGATCTCCCAGGCCCTGTTCACAGGCATTCAGGCCGAGCAGGGCAATGATCGACAGTGTTAATCTGAAAGGAGTCTTATAAAGTGACATTATTGCTCGTCCTCCTTCAGATACCGATAAGTCTTGGCAATGGCTGTCATTTTAAGTTTATCGTTGGCGGGTTCATCTTCTTGAGCCTTTTTTCGTTCCAGCTTTAACTCATGCATGGTGACGATACGAGGCAAGGCTGCCACGCCACTGATAAAGGAAGCCAGATCGTGATAATTACCGGATACTTCCAGGGATATGGGTAATTCAGCATAAAAGCCTTTTTTCTCTTCCTGGCTGGGTTTGAATTTCTTGATTTCCAGTCCGTTTGCGAGGCCGGTCTGGGAAACATCCACCAGCAAGGATTCCACATCAGTTTTCTCAGGCAACTGACGCAAAATAGCCTGAAAAGAGGCCTGCATTTCAGCCAGTTGGTCTTTATAAAGCTGCAGCTTGGCAGCCTTATCGGCCTTGGTGGTAAATTCAGATTTTAGTTCGGTTTCCTGGCGTTCAACCTTCTCGAGTTTTTCCAGTTGCTTCTGCGTATCAAAATATAGACCGGCAGCAATAATGACAACAAACGTAATGGCGAGAAAGCCATATTTTATGGGGTTTGAAGCGTTACCAAGATTGTTGAAATCTAGGTTGTTGAGTTCGTCCATAATACTCATTGCTGGCCTCCTATCTTGTCGTCAACGTTTTCTTCCGCGGCTTGAGGAGATGTCTGTTTTACCGAAAGAATAAAGGAGCTGATACGGGTGACTTTTTTATCTTCAATCTCTATCACGTCCAGATTTGGGTCTTTAAGCCATTCTGATGCGCTCAGGTTACGCATATAGCTGGATACCCGGGCATTCGATTCGGCTTCGCCAATAACTTTTAAAACATCATTCGACTGTTCCAATGTTTTCAGGTAAACCCCATTGGGTACCGTAGTGACCAGTTCGGTAAATAAGTGAACAATTGAAGGACGACTGCCCTGTAAATCCTGGATGACTTCCATCCGCTCAATCAGGCTTTTACGAACTTTTTGCAGTTCCCTAATCTCTTCGATTTCCTTATCCAGCTTGGCGATCTCAGTTTTTAGGAACTGGTTACGGCTGTTCTGGTAGTCGATTTTGGCATTCATTTGTACATGAATAAGCCCCACCAGAGCAGCGGCTAACACCATGCTCAAAACCAGCATGGTCATGAACTGTTTTTGCCTTTCCTGGCGAAGTTCTTCGCGCCAGGGTAACAGGTTAATACGGGTCATAGATGTTCAGCCCCCCGAATGGCAAGACCGGCTGCGATCAGGAATGAAGGTCCATCGGCCTGCAGGTTTGCTTTGTTAATTTTGTTTGTGGTTGACATGTCCTGAAAAGGATTGGCGATTGTGGTTGGCACGCCGATGTGAGATTCAGTGAGTTCTGCCAAGTCAGGTAAGCAGGCGGTACCACCACCTAATATCAGGTGGTCGATGTTGCTGATATTGCCTCCGGCAGAATAGAAAAACTGTAAAAAACGACTGACTTGTTGGGCCGTGGTTTCCTTGAATGGTTCGAGCACTTCGGGCTCATAGTTGTCCGGCAATCCCCCCTGACGCTTGGCCAGTCCGGCTTCTTCATAAGATAAACCGTATCGACGCATGATTTCTTCGGTTAACTGTTTGCCCCCAAAGTTTTGTTCGCGGGTGTAGATAAGCTGGTGATTATGGAGAACGCTGAGGCTGGTCATGGTGGCGCCGATATCCACGATCGCTACCGTTTGGTCCTGTCCTTCATCGGGTAAGTGAGGCGCCATGGTCTGAAACACGGTTTCTATCGTGTAAGCTTCGATATCGACTATTTTAGGAGTAAGACCGGCCAGCTCGACTGCGGCAATTCGGTCATCCACGTTTTCACTGCGGCAGGCAGCGAGAAGAACATCAACCGTTTCAGGGTTGTTCTCGGTTTCGCCCAGTACCTGGAAATCAAGATTAACTTCCTCCAGTGGATATGGAATATATTGATCGGCTTCCAGTTGGATATTGCCTTCCATTTCCTCTTCGCTGAGGTTGGCTGGCATGGTGATTTTTTTAGTGATTACCGAGGATCCGGCGACAGCGATAGCGCAATATTTGGATTTAATTTTTGACTTGTGCAGCGCACGCTTTACACTTTCGCCCACAGCTTCGATTTCGGCAACATTTTTATCTACCATGCTGTTGGCAGGCAGTGGCTCTACCGCAATGCCCTCAATGCGATAGCTGGATCCGGTTTTGCTGAGCTCGAGCATCTTGATCGACGTCGAACTGATGTCTAACCCGATTAGTGGCGGTTTCTTTGGTGTCAAAAACACAGGATTCCCTCGGTTAAGTCTGTGCTCATGATTGTTAATTATTTACATTAACAACCAGTTGTAAGTATATATTTTTTTAAAAAATTTTTTTAGCTATTGCCAGAGTCTAGTAGAAGATTTTCATCTTGTCGACACTTTTCAAGTAGCTGTTTATAAATATAACGTAACTTTATGAAAATTCTAGTAAAAATTTTGTCGGCCATGATGGCCGCAGGTATTTTATTGTTTCTTGCAGCAACGCTCTATGTTTTCCTGGCTTTGGTTCCAGAATTACCCTCTATCGAGAATCTCGAGGAGGCTGAATTAAAAGTACCCCTCCGCATATACGATAAAAACGAATTTTTACTCGCTGAGTATGGTGAGCATAGACGAATTCCACTGAAATACGATGATATTCCTAAAAAAATTGAACATGCTCTTCTTGCTGCGGAAGATGACCAGTTCTGGCAGCACTCCGGGGTGGACCCCTGGGCCCTGATGGCAGCTGTTTATGAACTGGTGACCACCGGTAATAAAACTCGCGGCGGCAGTACCATTACCATGCAGGTAGCTCGCAACTTTTTTCTGACCAAAGAGAAAACCTATAACCGTAAGCTTAATGAAATTTTGCTGGCCCTGAAGATTGAGAAAGACCTGGATAAAAAGGCCATTTTTGAGCTTTATGTCAATAAAATTTATCTGGGAAAAAGAGCCTACGGCGTGGTTGCGGCCGCTCAGGTGTATTATGGAAAAACCCTGGATGAGTTGAGTATTGCGCAGTCTGCGATGATTGCAGGCCTGCCCAAGGCGCCTTCACGTTATAACCCGATTACCAACCCGGAACGAGCGCTTATTCGTCGCGATCATATCATCCGACGCATGCTGCAACTGGGCTACATAACTGAGGAAGAGTATCAAACGGCCAGAGCTGAGCCTGTCACTGCTGAGTTACATGCGGCCGAGGTAAGTGCCGACGCACGTTATGTCACTGAAATGGTGCGCTCAAAGGTATTTGAAACTTTTGGTCAGGAAAAGGTATATACCTCGGGTTTAAAGGTTTATACCACCATTGATGATCATTTGCAGAGCGCTGCCAACCGCTCGCTTCGGACTGCTCTGCTGGATTATGACCGTCGCCATGGCTATCGCGGTGTGGCCGGTCATGTCGATCTTGAACAAGTTACGGATGATCCGTTTGAGGCGGAACTTGTCGAAGCCGAACGGGTTGGCAATCTGGACAAGGCAGTGGTAAAGGTGGTGTCTGAAGACAAGGTGCAAATTCTGTTGCCGGATTTTAAATCCGCTGATATTCCTTTTGAAAATGGCATTAAGTGGGCGAAACCGTACATTAATGAAAACCAGGTAGGGGATGAACCGCAAGCACCTTCGGATGTATTGAAACCAGGTGATGTTATCTGGGTGGAAAAAAAAGAGGAAGAGTACTGGCTGGCGTCCATACCGGATGTGGAAGGGGCTATTGTTTCGCTGGATCCTTCGAGTGGCGCAGTACTGGCCTTGGTAGGTGGTTTTGACTATTTTCATAATAAATTTAACCGTGCGGTTCAGGCGCGCCGGCAACCGGGTTCCAATTTCAAACCCTTCATTTATTCAGCGGCGCTGGAAAAAGGTTTCACAGCGGCGAGTATTATCAATGATGCGCCTGTTGTTTTTGATGATGACTCCCTGGAGGCAACCTGGAGACCGGAAAATTATTCAGGACGGTTTTATGGACCGACCCGGTTAAGAGAGGCTTTGGTAAAATCCAGGAATCTGGTATCGATACGGATTTTGCAATCCATTGGCTTGAGATATGCGACTTCATTTGCGCAGAAATTCGGCTTTGAACGAAAAGCCATGCCGTATGATTTATCCTTAGCGCTGGGTTCCGGGGCTTTTTCACCGCTAGAGATCGTGCGTTCTTATGCGGTTTTTGCCAACGGCGGTTACCTGGTGACGCCCTATTACGTGGATCGAATAGAATCGAGTGAAGGTGAGCTGTTGTTTGAAGGCCGGCCGTTAAGGGTGTGCCAGGGTTGTGCTGAACAGGGTGAAGCCGTTGCGATTGAGAAATCTCAGGAGTCGCAATCCCTGGAGCAGGCAAAAGATCAGCAAGCGCAGCCGGTGACCGAGTATGCGCCTCGGATAATATCCGCCCAGAATGCATATATTATCCGTTCGATATTAAGAGAGGTTGTGCGCCGTGGGACTGCGGTAAGAGCCAAAACGCTCGGGCGCAGTGATATTGCGGGTAAAACCGGTACCACCAATGATCAGAAAGATGCCTGGTTCAGTGGCTTTAACGATCAGGTCGTAACGACGGCCTGGGTGGGTTTTGATGATCAGAAATCTCTAGGGGCGAGGGAAACCGGTGGCCGAGCAGCCTTGCCGATGTGGATTGACTATATGCGTGAAGCCTTGCGCGGGCTGCCAGTAAATCTAGAAGAGCAACCGGAAGGCATGGTGACCGTACGCATTGATGAGGAGACGGGGGAAAGGGCAAACGATAGCTCTCGACATACCCGGTTTGAAGTCTTCAA
>JANTFY010000045.1 GCA_024763185.1 Gammaproteobacteria bacterium
CTGTGCCCACCTTTAAAAACCGAATTCAGCTGGCAGGGCATGGGTTTTGGCAAGGGCCTGTCCAGCCTGATGCGGGGGCAACGATGAACCGTTTTGATGTGGCCGTTGTCGGCGCCGGCATGGTTGGTGCTGCGGCGGCATTGGCACTGGCAAGAAAAGGTTTTTCGGTCGCGCTGATAGAGCGGCAGGCGGTGGCTGACGCGGCGCAAACCTTACCCGATGAATTCGATTTGCGCGTCTCTGCCATCAGTCCGGCCTCACAGCAGTTGCTGGATGAGCTGGGGGTGTGGGCTGAAATTCGTCAACAGCGCAGTTGCGCTTACCATAACATGGTGGTGTGGCATGAGAGGGGCGATACGGTCATGCATTTTGCCAGTGAGCAGGTGGGCAGGACGCACCTGGGTAGCATTGTTGAAAATCGCCTGATCCAGTTGGCCTTGCAGAAACAATTGCGTTTACTCGCCAATGTAGCCGTTTTTGATCTCCAGCACCTGCTGGATATAACCCGGTCACAGGATTCGGTTTCGCTAAGCACCTCCGCTGAGCTGAACATTGAAGCGCAGTTGTTGATCGCTGCGGATGGGCGCGCTTCGGCGGTACGTGAGTTATGTCACCTGCCGGCTGTGAGCGGTTCTTATCGGCAAAGTGCCATCGTGGCCAATGTCAGCACCGAAAAACCTCATGGCAATACGGCCTGGCAACGTTTTTTATCGAGTGGGCCGCTGGCCTTTCTGCCGTTGTCCAATGGGCAGAGTTCGATCGTGTGGTCGGCTGATACAGCAAGAGCCGAAGAATTGATGCAGTTGCCCGATGAGGATTTCATGCTGGAACTGGCGCAAGCTTTTGAGCACCGCCTGGGAGCGGTGACAGCCATCAGCAAGCGTGCGGTGTTTCCGTTGAGCTGGCACAGCGCCGAACACTGGTTAAAGGAACGGGTATTATTGATCGGCGATGCGGCGCATGGCGTGCACCCATTGGCTGGTCAGGGGGTAAACCTGGGCTTTGGTGACGTGGCACTGCTGGCGCAGAAAATTCCGACCGGCGGTAGCGTCTATCAATATAACAAATTACGCCAGCTCGAGCGTCAGCGTAAGGCCGAAGCGGTAACCGCCATGCACCTGTTCACGGCCCTGAAACAGCTGTACGGCTCGCAAAATGGCCTGGTCTGCAAGGCCAGGGATATCGGCATGTCGATGGTTGAATCCAATACCCTGATCAAACGTTTGGTCATTGGCAGTGCCATGCACAACATGTCCTGAATTGTAGCGTTTTTTACATGGACAGAGCGGTTTTCTGTGGCTATGCTTAAAATTCTGAGGACTAAAATTATAAAAAGGCATGCCATTTCGCGCTGAACTTGTAGTCAGATTTTTTCTGTTCGTTTTATTTCTGCCACTGCTTGTGCCGGTGGCTCAGGCACAATCGGCGTATACGCCGGTGCGTTTTTCAGTGTCTGAATTTATCGTCAGCGGGGATAACCCGATAGGGGATAAGGCCCTTAAGGTTCTCAAACCCTATCTCGGTGAACAGTCCGGTCTGGATGGCATCTCGGCTGCGGCCGATGCGCTGGAACGAGCGGTGATTGATGCCGGTTTCAGTTTTCACCGGGTTTCTCTGCCCCCGCAGGAGCTGACTTCCGGGCGTATCGAGTTCAATGTGTTGCGTTTTGCGATTGGAAAAATCAATATCAGCGGCAATCAGTTTTTCGAGCGTGAAAATATTGAACGCAGCCTGCCACAACTCGCTTCCGGATCAACGCCGAATACCAAGGCACTATCGCGTTCCCTGAAGCTGGCCAATAACCATGCTTCAAAAAAACTGGTGCTCAAGTTCAAGGAGGGCGAGGAGCCGGACACCATTGATGCCGATATCACCGTGTCGGACCAGAATCCACAGATTTACTTTTTAACACTGGACAATACCGGTAATGAAGAAACCGAAGAGTTTCGTACCACGCTGGGTTATCAACATGGCAACCTGTTTGATAAAGACCATGCGCTGACGGCCACCCTGACCTTCTCGCCGGAAGACCCGGACAAAACCACCCAGGTCGGCCTAAATTACCATATTCCGATGTATGCCCACGGCGCCAACCTGGATATCCTGTTTTCAGACTCCGAAATCAATTCCGGTGTGGTGGGTGAAAATATCGATATCAATGGTAAAGGTTCGGTTATCGGTGTGAGCTACTCCAGGCCGATGCTGACCGATACCAATTTTAATCATCAGTGGTCGCTGGGGCTTCAGGCCAAGGATTTCGATAATGATATCGACGTGGATGGCTCCACCAGTCAATCGAAGGTGCTGAGCCTTCCGCTCGAACTGGGGTATGGATTCACCTATAACTTAAAGGCGGGTACCTGGAGTGGCGGACTCAGTTATGCCGTCAACATGGATGCCGGCAGTAATAATACGGATGAAGATTATGCTGCTGTACGCAGTGGGGCCGATAACGGCTGGTCAGCGATTCGCTACCATCTTTCCTATGACCAGCTGTTTGCCAGCGACTGGTTGTTTCATGCCGGTTTGTCCGGGCAGCAAAGTGATGACCTGCTGATTTCCGGCGAACAGTTCGGGGTGGGCGGCAGCACTACCCTGCGCGGTTTTGAAGAACGTTCTGTGACCGGTGATGTTGGGCAACAGGTATCACTGGAACTGTGGACACCTGCCTATGCCGGCATGCGCTTTTTGCTGTTCGTTGATCAGGCCAGTGTCGAATTGAACGAGGGTGACAGTTACGACCTGTCCTCTGCCGGACTGGGACTGCGCTGGTCGTGGAAACAGCAGTTAAGTGTTTCACTGGATTATGGCGTGATCATCGAGGGTGGCGGTCCTGACGAAACCATCAATCAGGATGATGATGACAAGGCACATTTTAACCTGGTGTACCGTTTCTGAGGCTGCTGATGAAAAAATCCCCATTTTTACCTTATAGTCTTTTTGTTTCAGCCCTGTTGGCCATGAGTGTTAATGCTTATGCCAGTACTGAAGTTGGTGAAGTCAGCTTTGCACGTGGCATTTTAACCGGTCAGATTGACGATGAAGCACCGCGTATTCTGGGCAAAGGTAATCCCCTGCATAACGGTGAAACATTGAATACCGGAAGCAAGGGATTTGCCGTCATCAAGCTGGACGATGGCACGCGCATGACCCTGCGCCCGAACACCACCTTCAAGATTGAAAACCTGGATGCCCGTGAAGGCAAGGAGAATGCCCTGTTACGTTTATTCCGGGGTGGCTTTCGCGCCATTACCGGTTTTATCAGTAAGCGTAAACCGGAGGCCTTCAAGGTCAATACCACGGTCGCCACCATCGGTATCCGCGGTACCGAGTTTGATGCGCGCCTGTGTGAAGGCAGCGAGTGTGACGAGGAAAACCGGGCCACCGGAAAAAAAGCTGAAAAAGAATCCCGGGTTATCGGGCGTGTCGCCCTGTTGCGCGGTAAGGCCAGCGCGCTGGATGAGCAAGCCAAATCACGCATCCTGACCACCGGAGCCGCGGTGTATGAACAGGATCAGTTACAGACGGGTATCAAATCGTTTGCCGTCATCGCTTTTAATGATAAAAGCCGCGTAACCCTGAGTGCGGGTTCGGCATTCAAGGTTGAAGAGCATCAATACAAACCCGAGGCGCCGGATGAAAATAATGCCTTTCTGCGTTTCATCCGCGGTGGTTTGCGACTGGTAACCGGCGTTATCGGAAAACTCAATCGCCAGTCGTATCGCCTGGCTACACCCACGGCGACTATTGGTATTCGTGGCACCGGATTCGACCTGGTTTGTGAAGGTGAGTGTGTTGATAACCGGGCTCACTTGAATCCGCTGCGAGACTCGGTGTTATCGCGTTTGATGGCCTATTTTATCAAGCCGGTACATGCCATCGGTGGCAATGGCATGTATGCACGGGTGTGGGACGGGGCCATCGAGTTGAACTATCAGGGGGGGCAGTACCTGTTGCAGGATGGCAAGGCCGCTTTTATTAAAAATGCATTTTCAGCGCCGGTGGCCATTCCCAACCTGCCACTGCATTTACGCAAAATGGGTGGTGCGCCGCGGCCGGACAAGGTGGAAATCAAACCGGATCTGTTTGGAGGCCTGCAGGCGGATGATATCAAGCCTGGGTTGTACGTCAATGTCAGGGATGGTGATGTCGTGGTGCGGGGCGCCGATGGCTCTTCAACGGTATTGGGTAAGGGCGAGGCTTCCGTATCAGGCCTGAATGGTGCAACTGTGCGCCTCAATTTTGTACCGCCCTTCCAGAAGTTTGACAAGATCCCATTACCATCCCAGGTGACACCGAAGATGCAAAAGATGATCAACCTGTTTGGTGCACGCGGCAGTGAAAAACAGGAGTTCGAATGTCGGCTGCAATAAGTAATCCATTGACCGGCCGCCTTCAGGAGCGATAGAGATGAAACAAAGCAGCTTAGTTTTTACCATTGGCCTGATCCTCGCTAACCAGGCTGCCTTCGCCAATCCCACCGGTGCCCAGGTCGTTCAGGGTACGGCCAGTTTTACCAATCCATCGACCCATGTGTTGAACGTAACCAATAGCCGCAACGCAGTGATCAACTGGCAGAGTTTCAATATCGGGGCCGGTCAAACCACCAATTTCATCCAGCCTTCTACAAGCAGTTCGGTATTAAACCGGGTCATCAGCAATAATCCCAGCCAGATTCTGGGCAACCTTAACTCCAATGGCAAGGTATTCCTGATCAATCAGCACGGCATACTGGTGGGTGAAGGGGCTCATATCAATACCGGCGGTTTTTTTGCCTCTACCCTGAATATTACCGATACGGATTTCCTCAATGGCAAGCTCAAGTTCAGTGGCGGCGGGCAGGGTGATATCGATAACCAGGGTTATATCCATGCCGGCGATAACGGTAATATCGTTTTGATCGCACCCAATATACGCAATGGTGGTGTGATCGAGGTGGATAATGGCCATATTGTTCTGGCAGCAGGTCAGTCGATAACCATTTCCAGCCTGGAAAATCCGGCCATACAGTTTGAAGTCTCATCCAGTCAAAACAAAGTTACCAATCTGGGTGAAATTATCGCCAACCGCGGCGCGGCCAGCCTGTTTGCCGGAACACTGCATCACTCTGGCTCCATTAGGGCGTCGGGTCTGGTGCAGGACGCCGATGGCAGTATACGACTGGTGGCAACGGATACCAATACGGTGAGCGGAAGCGTGGATGTGTCCGGTGAACAGGGCGGTTATGTCGAGATTCTGGGTGAAACCGTATCGGTAAGCGATGGCGCAGTAATTGATGCCTCGGGAAGTAACTCGGGTGGTGAAATACTGATCGGAGGTGATCAGCAGGGCCTCAATCCCGCTATAAAAAATGCAACTTCAACCACCATAGCCAGCGGGGCTCAAGTCCATGCGGATGGGGTACACCAGGGAAATGGTGGCCGAGTCATTGTATTTGCTGAAAACGACGTGCATGTACATGGTGAGGTTACGGCCAGGGGCGGTAGCCAGGGTGGTGATGGTGGGTTTATTGAAACCTCGGGCTTGCAGCAGCTGGATATTACGGCAGTACCCGATGCTTCAGCCGCGCAGGGAGTGGCGGGGGAATGGTTGATTGATCCGAACAATATCACGATTGTTAATGGCACGGGTTCCAACATGATAAGCGCCGTGGTCATGGGTACAGAAGAATTCAGTTCGACAGATGACGGCGCTATTTTGGATGTCAATTTAATCGACGCGGCACTTTCAGCGGGGAATAACGTAACAATCACGACAGGTACCAGTGGATTGGACAGTGAGCCAGGCGATATCTATGTGGAAGCTGACCTGGATGTTATTTTAAATAATGGTGATGTCAGCTTAACGCTGAATGCGCATAACGATATCGTTTTCTATACCCAGGAAATTTTTCCAATAGATTTTATCGCCTCAGGCAGCAATGCCCTGGACCTGGAGTTGAATCCTGACTGGGATAACAATCAAACCGGCCGCGTGGTATTCGATACCGGTTTTAGTAATTCTTTTCCGATTACCATTGATACTAATGGTGGTTCTTTTTCTGTAAATGGCGATACCTCTGTGAGCGGTATTAATACGGTTAATATCAATAATACTTCCTGGGATAAATTTGACAGTCTTGATGTTGGTTTTGGAGCAACTCTCGCGCTTGATGCTGGTGCCGGAACCCTGAATGTTAACACCGGTAGTATTTTGTATGGTGGTGGTTCTATTAGCGGTAATGTTTTCGTAGATGGTGGCAGTATTGCCGGTGGAGATGGGGTTTCAAGTTTTGGAAACCTAAATATCTCCGGATTGCTCGATTTTAATAGTGGTTTGCTTTACAGCGTTATTGGTGGATTTTCCACGGACTGGGAGAGTAGTCGAGTAACGGCTTCTCAGATTACTGTAGATGGTGGTGATGTCATGCTGGTTTGGCAGGATGAAAGCATCCCGCAAAATATAATTTTAGGAACATTGGGCACCACTATCCCGTTAAATTTACTAGGCTGTACAGGCACCGGATGTTTGACCGACACAAGCTCAGGATCTGCCTTTTCGACGGTTATTAATCCCATGGCTATGACTGGTAGCCTGACACTCACTCCAGGTGATGACGGTAGTCTAACCTATGGCTTTTCAAGTATTGATGCAGGTGCAAATTTCGCCACCTGGTCCGGCAACCCTAACGGTGACTGGAATGTAGCTTCAAACTGGTTTTCAGGATCAGTACCAAACGATACGGATTATGTTTTTATTCAACCTTCAGACGGAGCTGTAACGGTAAACCTGACGGATGACCGGACAGTGGCCGGCTTGCAGGTTTCCGGGCAGCTGAATATTAATGCAGGTAATACGCTGACGGTTAATGGAGATGTCAGCGTTCTCAGTAGTTATTTTGGCCCCGGTGGAATAAAACTGGCAGATGCAAATTCCATCCTGGATCTGGCTGGCGTCTTGTACATAGGACCCTCTGCATTTGCTTATCTCGAGCAGGGAACTATTACCCGGGATATGGTTAACTGGGGTCGGGTTCATACCCAGGCCGGAACACCCTTCCAGCTTGATGGCAATCTGGTCAACCAGTCAATCATCGCCCTCGATGACCGTGTTGGGGTCAATGGATTTACGGGAGTTGGCTCTATCGATAACAATGGCATTCTGTCATTTGGCAACGCCGCCCAGTTGGGTCTTTCCGGCGGGTTATCATTAAATACCTCGAGTCCCTCTGCCCAGTATGTCGGACAGGGCGTGTTGTCGCTTAATGCAGGTTCTTCGTTTGACGCCGGTTCGGGACTGGTTGATTTATCCTCTCTGCAAACCTTTAACGCCAGTAACAGCTCGGTCTTTAATGTACAGAATGTTCTGTTCCCGGCGACGGTGAACCTGTCTAACAGTACATTACAGGGCAGTGGCATTCTGACACTGGAGGCGGCCACGCAGCTCAACATTTTACAAAGCAGCCTTGTCGATGGAGTAACCGTTTCAAATCTGGGAAATGTCGATGTATCAGACGGCCAGTCCCTGGTTCTGCAGAATGCCATTTTTCAAAACTCGGGTGCCGGTACCCTGACCGGTAGCGGTGAAATATATATCCCGGCCGGTTCTTCATTAGCGACGAATAACGGTGAAGCCATTGCCCGAATCATTCTGGACGGTGGTACCTTAAATGCCAATAATTTTATCTACGGGGGCAATCTCAACTGGCGATCGGGTTTGATTACAGGTTCAGGATTTACCAATCAGGGCATGTTTGTGGTGGGTGTGGACCAGGGTTCAGCTACCGATGTATTCGACTTGTCAGCACTTACCTTTGTCAATGATGGTGATATCGGTATCGCCTCGGGTATCTTCAATACAGGCCAACCATTAATTATAGAAGCGGGTGAATCGCTGCAGGGTTTTGGCACCTTTAAT
This sequence comes from Gammaproteobacteria bacterium, assembly GCA_024763185.1. Classification (GTDB taxonomy): domain Bacteria; phylum Pseudomonadota; class Gammaproteobacteria; genus JACNJF01. The sequence goes on from JANTFY010000045.1 coordinate 7,897, forward strand.
GGCAATGTGTTTAATCAGGCTGGCATTGTTTCGCCGGGGCGCAACGACATCCTCAATGACGTATACCAGACCGGTACGCTTACCATCAATGGAAATTACACGCAGGGTGCCAATGGTGTCCTGGCATTGGATCTCGATTCTACCCTGGGCGGGTTATTGCATGATCGCCTGATTGTAACCAGCCAGTTAACGGCGGATGGTGAAGTGGCCTTTGGTATTATCAATAACAAGTCCGTGGCTGAAATTGCGCTGTTGATCGACCAAAGCTTTGTACCCCTGGTAGCCAGTGATTTTGCCGGCCGATTTTCCAGTGTATCGATTCCACCCGGGCTCAATTTTACATTGAGCGATACCGGCGTGATTACCATTACCTCCAATGTTGAGTTTTTAAACCAGCTAGCCAATGAACTCGAAGTCCTGTTGAGCAGGGATGGTCTGAATCATGTGGAAATTGTCAGGGCCATGAAATTTATAGATCGACGTTTCCGGATAAGTCGCGATGAAGAGGATGAGGAGGATGGTGCGCCGCGCCTGGTTTGCAAGTAACAGGTTGCTGTACTGTATTTTCTTGTGCATTTAAGATTTACATCCGGAACGATTTCAAAAGCCCTGATGTCAGGGCTTTTTCTTTTTAAGTTATTCATTTTAAACAGGACGAATAGTAAAATGGCATACATGTCGACGTGTAGCCATTAAACCCGGTTTTGTCGGGTCGCTTGTATCATCCATTGAGAATCAGAGACTTGAAACAAAAACATAAGAGACGCTATGGCCTATAGTGGCAACAAGGGCATAAAAAGAATCCTCAAGGCAACGGTTTATTCCTGGCAGGGCATGAAGGCGGCTTATCAGCACGAAGAGGCCTTCCGCCAGGAGTTGCTGCTGGCGGTAGTTTTATTGCCGATCGGTTTTGTGCTGGGAGAAAACGGGGTAGAAAAGGCCCTGTTGATCGGCAGTGTATTGCTGTTGCCGCTTGTAGAGATTTTAAATTCTGCGCTGGAGGCGGTGGTGGACCGATTTGGACACGAGTTGCATGAATTATCCGGCCGTGCCAAGGACATGGGGTCGGCGGCGGTTTTTCTGGCGCTAGTCAACCTGGTTACGGTGTGGGTTTTGGTGTTGTTTTTTTAAAACCGGCTGCCATAGCCGTGTGAAATCTTTTCCGATCAGGCATAATCCGAACCTGGATTCTTACCCCGGCCTGCGTGAACCTTAAATGATTGATTACCCCTCCATTGACCCTGTCCTGATTGCCCTGGGCCCGTTAAAGATTCACTGGTACGGGGTCATGTACCTGTTGGCTTTTGGCAGCGCCTGGTGGCTGGGTAAAAAAAGAGCGCTACAGTCGGATGGTTTGATGACCCCGAAGCAAGTGGATGACCTGATCTTTTACGGTGCCGTGGGCGTGATTGTCGGCGGCCGCGTTGGTTCGGTACTGTTTTACAATTTCGACAGCTTTCTGGATAACCCGGTTTATCTGTTCAAGATCTGGCAGGGCGGCATGTCTTTTCATGGCGGTTTTCTCGGCGTGCTGGTGGCGATGGAAATATATCGTCGCAAGCTTGGCTGCAGTTTTTTTCAGTTGACCGATTTTATCGCGCCACTGGTGCCGCTGGGACTGGCCGCGGGTCGTTTTGGTAATTTTATCAACGGCGAATTATGGGGTGGCCCTTCTACCCTGCCATGGGCGATGAAACTGCCTTGTGATCTTTATCCGCCTCAGCAATATACGGACTTTGCCGGGGCCTTGTGCGAGACGGCCCGGCACCCCGCCATGTTGTACCAGATGATGCTCGAAGGTTTGCTGTTATTTGTGGTGTTATGGCTGTTTTCCAGAAAACCGCGTCCGGTGATGGCGGTCTCGGGACTGTTTCTACTGGGTTATGGATTGTTGCGCACGGTGGTTGAAACCATTCGTCTGCCTGATGCCCATATCGGATATCTGTTACAGACCGACTGGTTGACCATGGGTATGGTATTATCACTGCCGATGATCCTGGTGGGTCTTTTGTGCCTGGCAATCGCTTATCGACGGCCTGGAACAAACTGAATAAGGTTTGGATTTAAAAGATGAAGCAATACCTCGATTTAATGCGCCATGTGCGTGATCACGGTGTCGAAAAAACAGACCGCACCGGCACCGGTACCCGCTCGGTATTTGGTTACCAGATGCGATTTGATCTGGCGGATGGTTTTCCGCTGGTAACCACCAAAAAACTGCACTTGCGTTCCATTATTCACGAACTGTTGTGGTTTCTGAAAGGTGACACCAATATCCAGTACCTGAAAGACAATGGTGTCAGCATCTGGGATGAATGGGCAGACGAGGAGGGTAACCTGGGGCCGGTTTACGGAGCCCAGTGGCGTTCCTGGCCGACGGCGGATGGCCGGCATATTGACCAGGTCAAGCAATTGCTGGATCAGATAAAAAACAACCCGGATTCGCGCAGGCTGATAGTCAGTGCGTGGAACGTCGGCGAAATCGAAAACATGGCGCTGCCGCCCTGCCATGCCTTTTTCCAGTTTTACGTGGCTGATGGACGCCTGTCTTGCCAGCTTTACCAGCGCAGTGCCGACATCTTCCTCGGCGTGCCTTTTAACATTGCCTCGTACGCGCTGCTATTGATGATGATTGCGCAGGTGACGGGACTGCAAGCGGGTGATTTTGTACATACCCTGGGGGATGCCCACCTGTATTCCAATCACATGGAGCAAGCCGATTTGCAACTGCAGCGCGAACCGCATGTCTTACCCGGTATGAAGATTAACCCGGAAATTACCGATTTGTTTGATTTCAGTTTTGATGATTTTGAGTTGCAGGGCTATCAGAGCCATGAACATATCAAGGCACCGGTCGCCGTGTAGTTAGAGGAGAATGAGCAATGAACAATATTCAAGTAGATGTGCAGACCCAGTATATCGAAGAGCAATCCAGGCCGGACCAGGATTATTACGTGTTTTCCTATACCATAACGATAATGAATAAAGGTGATACGCCGGCCAAGTTACTCAACCGGCATTGGGTGATAACCGACTCCAACAAAAAGGTACAGGAAGTCCGCGGTGAAGGCGTGGTAGGCGAACAACCGCTTCTCAAACCCGGTGAACAGTTCGTGTATACCTCTGGCACCATGTTGGAAACCTCGGTTGGCACCATGCGAGGCAGCTATGAGATGCTGTCGGATGATGGCTCCATGTTCGATGCACCGATTGATGAGTTTGTGTTATCGACCCCGAGGGTTTTGCATTAAGAGCAAACCGCCACGGTTTTTATTTAAAGCAAAATAAATGGCCTTAAAGTACAGCTATACCCTGCTGGCCCCGATCTACGATGCGTTGGTCGACCAGGCCACGCGTCCTCTCAGACAAAACAGCCTGAACAAGATTCTGCACGAAGATGAGCCGAGTGTTCTGATCATGGGCATAGGCACCGGGCTGGATATTCCGCTGCTGAATGCTCGCGCGCACTACACTGGCATAGACATCACACCCGCCATGTTAAAAAAAGCGCAAAAACGTGCTGATTTGAGACCGGAGCTTGATATCCACCTGCAGCAGGCCGATGCCATGGACTTGCCCTTTGAGGATAATGGCTATGATGTGGTGATCATGCATTTGATCCTGGCCATTGTACCGGACTCTGTTCGTGCACTTAAGGAGGCCTGCCGGGTTTTAAAACCGGGCGGGCAGTTGTTGATCATCGATAAATTCCTGCGCCGTGGTCAACTGGCGCTGGGACGTCGCGCAATGAGTTTGGTATTGCGCCATATAGCGACCAAAACCAACGTTATCTTTGAGGATTTGCATGAGCATTGTGAAGAGCTATCCTTGATTAGCGATGAACCTGCGCTGGCCAGTGGCTGGTTCAGGTATATAGAAATGACCAAGCTGGATAAATAAAAACGTAGAAATGGCCGTTTATGTAATTGGGGATGTGCAGGGCTGTTACCTGGAGCTGAATAAACTGCTCGATGCCATCAATTTTGATGCATCGATTGATCGTCTGTGGTTTGTTGGTGATCTGGTCAATCGTGGCCCGGATTCGTTAAAAACATTGCGTTTTATCCGTGATCTGGGCGATCGTGCAGTGTGTGTGCTGGGTAATCATGATTTGCACCTGTTGGCAGTCCACTACAATGGCACCAAACTGAAGTCGAATGATACCCTGAAGCAGGTACTCAAGGCTGATGATGCTGTCGAATTACTCGAATGGCTGCGTTTTCGCCCCCTGATTCACCATGAAATCAAATACAATTTTGCCATGGTGCATGCCGGTATTTACCCGGGCTGGAGTATTGAACAGGCCTGTGCCCGGGCGAAGGAAGTCGAGGCCGTACTGCAGAGCTCAGCAATCACCGAGTTTTTACACCGGATGTATGGCAATGAGCCTGCGTTATGGTCAGAAGACCTTGAATCAATGGATCGCCTGCGTTTTATCACCAATGTATTCACACGCATGCGTTATCTAACCAATGAAAAAAGGCTGGACCTGAACACCAAGGGGGCGCCCGGTAAGCTAAAATCAAACGATGTAAGACCGTGGTTTGAATTCAAACAGAGCGCCATCAAGCATAACCGGGTCGTCTTCGGGCATTGGTCTACCTTGCCCACGGCGCAATATGGCAGTTGTTATGCGGTGGACAGTGGTTGCCTTTGGGGCGGGCGAATTACCGCGTTGCGCATCGACAAAAAAACGCCACGCTGGTTTAGCCTGTCCTGTAAGCAAAACGCAAAAATTCAACGAAAATC
>JANTFY010000046.1 GCA_024763185.1 Gammaproteobacteria bacterium
CAATGGCAATCGCACAAACAGCAAGACAAGGGCCAAAGCAAGCGCGTACTGGATGAAGTGGGCCACAAGCTGCCGGCCATGCAACGTGCCCAACGCTTACAGGATGTCGCTGCCGACTATTACTTCGACTGGCCCGAGACCGCGCCGGTGCTGGATAAAATGGAAGAAGAGATCCATGAACTCAGGGAAGCCTTGCACAAGGGCGACACGGCGCACATCCAGTCGGAAATGGGCGATATCCTGTTTGCCTGCGTCAACCTGGCACGCCACGTTGAAGTGGATGCCGAATCCGCCCTGCGCCAGACCAATGAAAAGTTTGTACGCCGTTTTGATTACGTGGTCGAACAGATGAAACAGGCCGGTATAGAATTCAGCCCGCAACAACTGGATGCGATGGAACATTTCTGGCAACAGAGCAAAAAGGTCACTGGCTAGAGACAAGCAGGCTGTCTTCATTTAAACTGTGCCACCATGCAAAACACTCCCCACAAAAAAAGCCGCGTCAAAACAGAACAAAAAATCATCAAGGCCGTTGAGTCGCTGTTACTTAATGAAGGTTTCCCCGCACTAGGTATCAATGCCATCGCGCGCAAGGCCGGTTGTGACAAGGTTTTGATTTATCGCTATTTCGGCGGCCTGGAGGGTTTGCTGGAACGCTTTTCTCAACAGTACGACCTGTGGTGGGATGTCGACGAAATCATTCACGAAAACATGGACGAGATAACCCAACTAAGCTTGCCGCAGTTTCTTGATCTGTTACTCAAACGCCATATCAAGGCTGTTCAACAAAGACCCTTGACCCAGGAAATAATGGCCTGGGAGATGTCGGCCAGCAATGCGCTGACCCGGGCACTGAATAAAATCCGCACCGAACAGGGCATGTTGCTGGTGAAAAAGGTACGCCTGCATTTCAACCAGCCCAATATTGATGTGGGCGGTATACTGGGCATCTTTGGCGCCGCCATCAATTACCTCATTATACGCACCCGCCACAGCCATTCCGAATACGAAAAGGAAGAATGGTGGCGACTGGAACACACCATCAGCAGCCTGCTGACCTGTCAAAGCAGCGGCATCAGCACAAAATAACCGTGCCACAGTCCGTAGTTCGACTCAAAGATATCGACAGCACAAGCCTGAGCTCGCTGCTCGAGCGTTACAGTCTCAAGCTCAGGGTGGTTGAGGACGAAAATATTCCAGGTAGTTTCTGGGGCGATGAAGAAGCCGGTTTAATCGGTAACAAACTGTTTGCGCGCCTGGACACGCCGATTCATTCTATCCTGCACGAAAGTTGCCATTACATTTGCATGGACGCTAACAGGCGAAAAAACCTGGATACCGATGCGGCAGGCGATTACGATGAGGAAAACGCCGTGTGTTATCTGCAGATATTACTGGCGCAAGATATAGACGGCATGGATTCTCAACAAATGATGCAGGACATGGATGCCTGGGGTTACAGCTTCCGCCTGGGCTCCACCCGGGCCTGGTTTGAACAGGATGCAGAGGATGCCCTGCATTGGTTGCAGGGTTTCAAGCTGGTGGAACAACAACGACCCACTTATCAATTAAGAATGTAAATCCCTACTCATTCTCTAGTGATACGTTCGTCTCCTTCAGACGCCACAGATACATCAGTAAAACGGTTGCGAGTGCAAGCAGTAGAATTTGCAAATAGATACGACCGGTTAACACCAGGATGGAGATCATGAAAGTCACCACGATGGCCAGTGTGGCTTTATGTTTGACCGCCCGGGTCACTGTTCGCTCCTGTTCCCAGCGCCTGAGACTGGCACCGAACCAGCGGTTATTCAATAGCATGCGGTGAAAGCGCGGCGAGCTTCTGGCAAAGAAAAAAAGTGCCAGTATCAACAAAGGCGTCGTGGGCAGTAACGGCAGAAACACACCGAGCATGGCCAGCAATACCAGCAGCCAGCCCAGTACGCTAAATACCATAACCTGCAGTGCTTTCCTCATAGGTCTGAGCGGTTCTTTTCTTCACGGCCATAACCACCACCGCCAGGCGTTTTAACGATCAGGCAATCCCCTGCATTTGCCTCGACAGAACAGGTCGAAGCCAGCTCCACGATATGGCCATCTTTCTGCTTGAGCAGATTTTCACCCGTTTTACCCTCACCGCCACCGTTGACGCCATAGGGCGCAACCTTTCTGTGTCCGGTTAACAGGCTGATGGTCATGGCTTCATTGAACAACAGTCGTCGCTCCACGCCATCCCCGCCCCGATAGGCGCCCAGCCCACCCGAATGCCTGCGAATGGAAAAGGATTCGAGCCGGATCGGGAAACGCCATTCCAGCACCTCCGGATCGGTCAGCCGTGAATTGGTCATGTGGGTATGCACGGCACTGCAACCGGCATGTTTTTCACTGGCCCCCTCTCCTCCGCATAAGGTTTCGTAATACTGGTATTGCTCGTTACCCCAGGTCACGTTATTCATGGTGCCCTGTGAAGCGGCTGCAACACCCAGTGCCCCGAGCAGGGTATCAACAATGGCCTGGGATACTTCGACATTGCCCGCCACCACCGCGGCCGGGTAAACCGGGTTGATCATGCTTTTGGCTGGCAACAAGATATTTAACGGTTTGAGGCAACCCTCGTTCAAGGGTATTTGATCATCCACCAGGCAACGAAATACATACAACACGGCGGCACGCGCAATGGCCGAAGGTGCATTGAAGTTGCTCGCGTGCTGTGCGCTGGTCCCGCTAAAATCAATGACGGCTTCACGCACGCTCTTTTCCAGCCGGATACTGACTTTAATCACCGAACCATCATCCATTGCGTAACTGAAGTCTCCATCGCTCAATACATCCAGCACCCGCCGTACCGACTCCTCGGCATTATTCTGCACGTGCTGCATATAGGCATGAACCACCGTCAGGCTGTAATGTTCCACCATCTTGAGCAACTCCTGCATGCCTTTTTCACAGGCCGCGAGTTGCGCCTTGAAATCGGCGATATTGGTATCAATATTGCGAGCCGGCCACTTGCCACTGCCCAGAACCTGGCGCATGAACTGCTCCTGAAAGACACCCGCATCAACTATTTTCAGGTTATCCAGCAGGATACCTTCCTGCTCGACCGTAACCGAATCGGCGGGCATGGAACCGGGCGTAACACCCCCGATATCGGCATGGTGACCTCGTGAAGCCACGTAAAAAATAACCTGACGCGCGGATTCGTCAAACACCGGTTTGATGATGGTGACATCAGGCAGATGCGTGCCACCGTTGTAAGGGGCATTCAACACATAGGCATCGCCTTTTTTCATCTTACCCTGGCGTTCACGAATAACGGTTTTGATGCTTTCACTCATCGATCCCAGGTGTACCGGCATGTGCGGGGCATTCGCGATCAGGTCACCCCCTGCATCAAAAACCGCGCAGGAAAAATCCAGCCGCTCCTTGATATTGACCGAAACGGCCGTGTTCTCCAGCACTGACCCCATTTGTTCCGCAATGGACATGAACAGGTTGTTGAAAATCTCCAGCATCACCGGATCGACATCGGTACCTATGGCGACCTCGTTGGGCAAAGCCTGGTAGCGCTCCAGCACGATATTATTCTCGGCTGTCTGCTTTCCACGCCAGCCGGGTTCGATAACAATGGTACCGGTGTGTTCGATAATCACTGCGGGGCCATTTATCCAGACATCTTTGAGCAAACCTTGTCGCAAATAAAACGGGGTGTCATGTTGGACACCGTTCATCACCACCGGCTTAACATCCACCGCGGCCAGGGGTTTGGTGTCGTGTTGTTGTGTCGATAATTGCGGCGCCGGGTTGCAAGCGATCGCTTCCACTTCCACCGACTGGACCATCAACGCTTTGTCCGCAGCGACAAAACCAAATGACTGCCTATGCACTTTTTCAAAGGCCTCGACTACCCCCTCAAGATCCGTCAATGGTACTGGCAGGGTGGTATCCGAACCCGCATAAAAACAATGCACACGGGCAACGGTTTTGAGCTGATCACTTTTCGCCCCCTGGTTGAGAAGATCGTTGCGCCCCTGTTCCGCTAGCTCACCTTTAATCGCATTCAGGTTGGTAACAAGTGTGGCCGTCAGCTTCTGCTCAACACTGCGCTCGTGTATCTGACGCAAGTCAGCCAGCCCCATGCCATAGGCTGACAGCACGCCGGCAAAGGGATGCAGGAAGATGCTTTTAATGGCCAGCGCATCAGCAACCAGGCAGGCATGCTGCCCCCCTGCTCCGCCAAAACAGCACAGGGTGTATTCGGCGACATCGTAACCACGCTGCACCGAGATTTGCTTGATCGCATTGGCCATGTTGTCGATGGCGATGGATAAAAAACCGCTGGCAATTTCCTGTAGGCTTTGACGTTTTCCCGTGGCTTTCTCAATACTGTCTGAAAGTCTGGTGAATTTCTCCTTAACGGCCTGCGGGTCCAGCGGCTGCTTACCATCCTCGCCAAAAACACTGGGAAAGTAAGAAGGCTGTATCTTGCCCAGCATGACATTACAGTCAGTCACCGATAACGGGCCGTTATTGCCATAACTGGCCGGTCCAGGGTTAGCCCCGGATGATTCGGGCCCGACCCTGAAACGTGATCCATCGAACTGCAGGATGGAGCCGCCGCCTGCGGCCACCGTGTGAATTCGCATCATCGGTGCACGCATGCGTACACCCGCGACCTCGGTTTCAAAGGCACGTTCAAACTCACCGGCATAATGACAGACATCCGTCGAGGTGCCCCCCATGTCAAAACCGATCAGTTTTTCAAAACCCGCTGCAAGAGCCGTTTGCACCATTCCGACCACCCCACCTGCTGGCCCTGAAAGAATCGCATCCTTGCCGGCAAAGTGATGGGCTTCAGTCAGGCCGCCACTGGATTGCATGAACTGCAGTCGGTTTTGAGACCGGTTGAGCATCGCAAGTTCGTTGGAAACCTGGTTGACATAGCGCCGCAGTATGGGCGACAGATACGCATCGACCACCGTGGTATCGCCTCGAGATACCAGTTTCATCAACGGGCTGACCCGGTGACTGACCGATATCTGCTCAAAGCCTAACTGCTGCGCAAGCTCTGCCACCTTTTCCTCGTGGGATGGATACAGATAACCGTGCATGAAAACGATGGCCACCGAGCGGATACCACGCTCATAGGCCTGCTGCAAGCCGGCTCGAACTTCATCGGGTTGTATAGCCCTTATCACTTCCCCTGTGGCACTAAGGCGTTCATCCACTTCCAGCACCGAGGCATACAACATTTCTGGTAATTCAATCTTGAGCGAAAACAGCTCTGGCCTGTTTTGATAACCGATACGCAAGGCGTCGGCAAAACCCCGGGTGATAACCAGCAGGGTTGGATCACCCTTACGTTCCAACAAGGCATTGGTGGCCACCGTGGTGCCCATTTTCACCACAAAAGGGGATTGGATAGCCGTTTGATGCGCTTTAGCCAGGATGCGGCGAACGCCCTCGATGGCGGCATCTTTATATAAACGGGCATTCTCTGACAATAATTTATCGGTATACAATCTGCCCTGGGGTGAGCAGGCCACCACGTCGGTAAAGGTACCACCGCGGTCAATCCAGAACTGCCAGGTGTCTTGTTCGACAAACTCGTGAGTATTTGTGGTCATAGGCTGGCGGCAATGTCGTCGGTTTGAAATCACACTATTTTACCGTTTTATGCAACGGTTACATGCCCTGGCGAGATAATATTGCCTATCGGCTGGCAATAATGCCAAAATACTATTATAAGGTTTAATAAATCGAGGATTGTCTTCAATCCTGCCAATAATGACAAAAGAATCTACCCACAACATCGAAATTTATCATCAGGCACTCCAGTTAATGGAGAAGAACTCTGAACTGCGTGATGATATGTATCAAACTGTTGCTGACCGGGTCACCCTGACGGCACGTTTTGGCCTGTTGATGCTGATCGTCATCGCGGTATCCATCTTCCTTTTATTGAATACACTCAATAGCCAGGTTGTGCACATGCTGCAAGGTATCGTGACCATGAATCAGTCGTTTGAATCAGTAAGCCAAGATATGGTTCAGATTCAACATGACATGCAGAAAATTAATCAAAAAACCAGCCACATCACTGAAATCAGCAAAAGTACACATTCGGTCGCCGACACCTTATCCGGCATCCAGCTGGCGGTCAGTAATGCCAGCAACAGCATCAACCAAATCAGCCTCGGCATGCAATACGTTGACGAGTCGATGTATCATGTCAACCAGAACATTTTCCCGTTAACTGGCCATATCTTCAATATTAGCCGGGATATGTATCGAATCAGCCAACCATTCGAATCCTTTAACAGTTTATTGCCTTAAGGTTGACCGGGAACATGCTGTCTGAACAAAATGAGTTACTACTGGATTCGATCAGGAAAGAAAACCTGTCGCTGCAGGAGCTGGATAACCAGGCTAAAAAATGCAAGAAAACCAACCGCCTATTGGTCATCGTGGTATTTATCTTTCTTTTTTTATTATTGATGGTTAACCTGATCACCCTGTTTAACCTGTATAAGAATCTGGACTTGATTGTGCAGCAAATTGGTGAAATGGAATTACGTTTTCACTCCGTATCATCAACCATGAAGAGCGTTACTAAAAACTTGGACGAGGTATCCAGTAGCATGGATGCCATGCCCGGTATCAAACAATCCATGGGGTCTATTGCTGACACCATGCAACCGGTATCTGGCGACATGAACCACATTGCCAGTGAATTGAATGGTGTTAACCATTCCCTCAGCCAGGTCAATGAACACATGTTTTCATTAAATCAGCAAATCAACCAAATGGGCCAGTCAACCTTCGAAATTCAAAACAATACCAACGACATCCGGAAACCGACGCGTTTCTTTGACTGGTTTTTACCTTAAAAACATTCCTCAAAGCCCTACTGCTTGCCATATTCAAGCGGGTTGCCATCCTTGCGCCAGGCACGGAAACCATCACGGTAATACTTGATATTGGTAAACCCCCAGGCTACGGCTTTTTCAGCCGCCTTGTAACTGAGGCTGCAGTGGGCGCCGTTACAGTAGAGCACCAGCGGCGTATCCTTATCGCCCAGTTTAAGCAGGTTCTGTTCGGTAAACATATCTTTGACATACAAATGAACTGCACCCGGAATGTGTCGTTTGTTGTACTGACGTGGGCTGCGTACATCGATAAAAGTCACACCCTCGGCATGCATTTTTTTGGCTTGTTGTAACGATATGGTTTCGGTTCCGGCTACAAATTCTGGAGACTGATAACCACCTGCAAGCAACGGATTGCTGATAAAAAAGGCCGTGAAAACAACTAGAAAACGCAGACGGTTCGCCATAACATCATCCATAGAGTATTAATCCTCTACAGCATATCGGAATTGTTTTGAAAAGCACAGGGACAAAGCAGTAGCAATGATCAAGAAGCGGCGCAGCGGTGTGCCGAAGGCCAACTTTTTAAATTAAGTCGATCTCTTTAAAAGTCTCTCTCGGGCTTGAGCCATAGGGATGTGGTAAATGCAGATTTTGCAAGGAGTAAAAATCTGTCCTCGGTAACTGCTCTATGCGTTACTCTAGCTCCTGCATCCTTGCAGTCGTGTCCTTCGGGACATAAGGCCATCTCTAAGCACAACGGTTTTAATAAAGTTATCGCTGTAGAACAATTACGCCATCCGAACCAGTCGCTCCCGCCTTCCATGACTCACGCGACATGAGCCATCCCTTTTAACTTAAGTCGATCTCTTTGAAAGTCCCTCTCGCCCTTCCCTGGGCTACGGGACATAAGGCCATCCCTGGCCAAAAAAAAAGCCGGGTAGAGAAAGTGGCAGGATACTCGGCTACCACTTCTCACCCGGCCAGGGGAGTTAACTTGTTCCCGGATCAGTTAGACAGGCTATAGATATAGGCTGCTAACAAATGACTTTTATCATTACCCAGAAATTCGCTGTGTGCAGGCATCACTCCATTCTTGCCTCCCGCAATGGTCTTCTTGATGCGTCCAGCAGAACCACCGTGCAACCAGATATTGTCGGTCAGGTTAGGGGCGCCCAGTGCCTGGTTACCTTTTCCGTCCAGACCATGGCAGGCCACACACAGGGTATTAAACTGAGCTTTACCGGCTTCAGCAGAAGCCGCATCAACATCACGACCACTCAAGGACTGAACATAGTTAGCAACGTTTTCAACACCCTGTTCGCCCAGCGGAGCAGCCCAACTCGGCATGACACCGTTACGGCCATTCATGATGGTGGCCTTGATCTGCTCGGGCTGACCACCCCACAACCAGTCATTATCGCTGAGGTTAGGAAACCCGGTGTTACCCCGTGCATCCGCACCATGACATTGGGCACAGTAGTTACTGTACAGTCTCTCCCCGGCTTTCAGAGCTTCAGCATCTTGCGACAACTCGGGGATCGATTTCGCGGCAAAAGCAGCAAAAATCGGTCCGTACTTCTTGTCCGATTCCTGCACTTCACCATCATACTGATTGTGTGAGGTCCAGCCGAGAGTACCCTTGAAATTGCCCAGTCCAGGATAAATGACCAGGTATGCCAGGCTGAAAATGATGGTGAAATAAAACAACCACAACCACCATTTTGGCAAAGGATTGTTTAATTCCTGGAGACCATCCCAGGTGTGACCCGTGGCTTCGCCCGCGGCACTTTCATCAGGACGACTCTTCATGGTCCACTTGATTAGCCAATAGCAGGCAAAGATATTGACCAGGGTAATAACGATTACCCACCAATTGAAAAAGCTATTAATCATTATTCTGTTCCTTTTCCGGATTATGATGACTGTCATCCACTGCGAGCATGGCGGCTTCCTTGAAAGCCACCTCCCGCTTGGAACTCCAGGCCCAGGCAAAGATGCCGAGAACGGTAATCATTAGAACCAGTGTCCAGATACCGTGAATTGTTCCACTCATATCGGTTACCTCTAACGAATACTGACTGCAGTACCGAGGTTCTGCAGATAGGCGACCAGGGCCTTCATTTCAGTCTTACCTTTAACCGCATCGGCTGCACCCGCAATATCTGCTTCGGTATAAGGTACACCCAGGGTTTTCAAGGCCTTCATCTTGGCGGCTGTGTCTTCACCCGTCAGTTTGTTGTCGGCCAGGAAGCCAAAAGTAGGCATATTGGATTCAGGTACCACATCGCGCGGATTGATGAGATGCGCAATATGCCAGTCGTCCGAATAACGACCCCCGACTCGAGCCAGATCTGGCCCCGTACGTTTTGAGCCCCACAGGAAAGGATGATCATAAACAAACTCACCGGCTACTGAGTAATGACCATAGCGCTCGGTTTCCGCACGGAACGGGCGGATCATTTGCGAGTGACAGGCATTACAGGCTTCACGGATGTAGATATCACGTCCTTCAAGCTGCAGCGCAGTATAGGGTTTAAGACCTTCAACCGGTTGAGTTGTGTCTTTCATAAAATAAAGAGGCACAATCTCCGCCAGGCCACCGAAACTGATGACAATCACAACCAGGATTACCAACAGGCCGACATTTTTTTCTACGACTTCATGACTCATAGCAATTCTCCTAATGTGCTGGCTGTGCGACTTCTTCGTCGGTTACGGTTGAACCGGCGACAGTCTTGTACACGTTAAAGGCCATAATGAACATTCCGGTCAGGAATAACAGGCCACCCAACAGGCGCACAAAGTAGAAAGGATAAGTGGCTTCCAGCGACTCAATAAAGCTGTAAGTCAGGGTACCGTCGGAATTAACCGCGCGCCACATCAGGCCCTGCATCACGCCAGAGATCCACATCGCCGTGATGTAGAGCACCACGCCCACGGTCGCAATCCAGAAGTGCGTATTGATCAGCTTTTCGCTGTACATGCCTTCCTTATTAAATACCCAGGGAATCAAGGCGTAGATAGAACCGATACTGACCAGCGCCACCCAGCCCAACGCGCCGGAATGTACGTGACCAACCGTCCAGTCGGTGTAATGCGACAGTGCATTAACCGACTTGATCGCCATCATCGGACCTTCAAAGGTCGACATGCCGTAGAAAGACAGGGATACAATGAGGAATTTCAGGATAGGATCGGTACGCAGTTTATGCCAGGCACCGGACAGGGTCATGATACCGTTGATCATGCCACCCCAGCTGGGTGCCAGCAGGATCAGCGAAAACACCATACCCAGAGACTGTGTCCAGTCAGGCAAGGCGGTATAATGAAGATGGTGAGGGCCGGCCCACATATAGGTGGAGATCAGAGCCCAGAAATGCACAACCGATAAGCGATAGGAATAAACCGGGCGCTGCGATACCTTGGGTACGAAATAGTACATCATGCCCAGGAAACCCGCGGTCAGAAAGAAACCTACCGCATTGTGACCGTACCACCACTGAACCATCGCATCGATAGCACCGTGATAAGCCGAGTAGGACTTGGTCAGGGTAACCGGCATAGCCGCACTGTTCACCAGGTGCAATACCGCGATAGTCAGAATAAAGGCGCCAAAAAACCAGTTTGCCACATAGATATGTGAAACCTTGCGTTTCATGATAGTACCGAAAAAGACAATGGCATAAGCGACCCAGACCACTGTAATCAGGATATCAATAGGCCATTCCAGCTCGGCGTATTCCTTGCTGCTGGTAATGCCCAGCGGTAAAGAAATTGCAGCCAACAGAATAACCAGTGTCCAGCCCCAAAAGGTAAAAGCCGCCAGGCCATTACTGAACAGACGCGTATGACAGGTTTTCTGTACCACGTAATAAGAGGTAGCAAAAAGAGCAGAACCGCCAAACGCAAAAATGACCGCATTGGTATGCAGTGCCCTTAAACGACCGTAAGCCAGCCAGGGAAGATCTAAACTCAATTGTGGCCAGATTAACTCTGCCGCAATAAAGACTCCCACTGTCATGCCAACGATCCCCCAAACAACAGTCATGATGGCAAACTGCCGAACGACTTTATAATTGTAGGTTTCCATTAATCATGGCCTCATATAGAATTGAAAATTAAGCGGAAAGAGTGTGACAATTTGTCGCATAAGTGCAAATGACATGGGTCAAGTGTATAATCAGTTTCTTATGCAACCTACTGTTTATCCTGTAGATAACCTGGGTTATAAATATTCCAGGCACGTGTCTACAAGAGCACTGTTCAATGGGCCAGTAAATATCGGTTAACCGGTTATAAAATCAGGGCAAAACCTTATGAATCAAGTACAGCTAGCAAAACAATTGAAGGTCAGTTGCGAATCCTGCAGCCTGTCCGAGCTGTGTTTACCGAGAGGTCTAACCAGTATCGAGATGACCCAACTCGATGACCATATCGAACGCCCCAGAAAGCTTGAGGCCAGTTCGTTAATCTATCAGCCTGGGGATAAGTTTTTTGGTTTTTACGCGGTGCGTTCCGGTGGTGTAAAAACCTACCTGACCAAAAAAACCGGCGAGCAACAAATCCTCGGTTTTCATTTACCGGGCGAGATTTTTGGCCTGGATGGCATTGAGCACAACTCGCACCGCTGCTACGCGTCCACCATGGACAACACCTCCTATTGCGCGATCCCTTTTGAAAAACTGGATGAATTATGCGGGGTACTGCCCGATTTGCGCACCCAGGTGTATAAGCTGCTCGGCCATGAAATCAACTGTGACCACTCGCATCAACTGCTGCTCGGGCAACAGACTGCTCATGAGCGCCTGGCCACATTTTTGTTGAGCATATCCAGCCGTTTCAAACACCGTGGCTTTTCCGCCACCAGCTTTATGTTGCCCATGTCACGTCATGATATCGCCTGCTTCCTGGGTATCGCCGTGGAAACAGTGAGCCGCTTATTTAAATCCTTTCAACAACAGGGCATCGTTAAAATCAACCGCAAACAGGTCGATATTCTGGATATGAATTTGCTGAACGGATTGGTCGCCAATTGCGAAGAAACTGATTCCTAATGTTCAGGCGGCAACTGATCAGATCACCTTCGAGAATTTGACCACATTGTGGCGTAGGTAGGCATCAAAAACCATACAGATATTACGGATCAGCAGGCGACCTTTGG
>JANTFY010000047.1 GCA_024763185.1 Gammaproteobacteria bacterium
TCACCCGTGTATTCCGCAGAAAACTGCGGAGCAGTCGGGTAAGAAGTATAACGGGGCCCCGATTTATCATACTTTTTGATCAGATCCTGATCAAAATCTAGTGGTTTTGTCATATTTATCAAAAAGGAGAGTCCGGGCTTTGTCAGAAGAGGATCATTGTAAAAAATAAGACATTATTAAAAATGACTTAAATCAAATCTCCTGGCAACGGCAAGGCAATCCTAAAGCGGACCTGAGCTGTATCAAGTATTTGTAAATTGCCGCGAACTCAAACGTCTCAATAAAAATGATAAATTTTCATATCGATTGGAATATCGTCTACACTCATAAAAAATAAAAAACGATTGTTTCAGGAGCCTCTTTAGTGGATATCGCAACTCTGGTCGGCATCATCGCTGCATTCGGCATTATCGGTGCATCGATTGGCATGGGCGGCCCCTTCATTATTTTTGTTAATGTACCGTCAATACTGGTAGTCGTAGGTGGTACATTTGGCGTGACCTTGATGCGTGTCACCCTGGCCGACTTTCTGGGTTCATTCAAGGTCGGCATGAAGGCATTTTTGTACAAACTCGATAATCCTTCCGAATTGATTGAAGAAGCCGTGGAAATGGCCAACATCGCCAGAAAAGAAGGCCTGCTAGCACTGGAAGGACGTGATATCAGCAACCCTTTTCTACAACGCGGTATCGGCCTGTGTATTGATGGCCATTCACCGGAGATCGTCAACAACCTGTTATCCAAGGATATCAACCTGACGATTGAGCGCCATACCAAGGGCGCCGACATGTTCAAGGCCATGGCCACCTATGCACCTGCCATGGGCATGATCGGTACCCTGATCGGTCTGGTACAGATGTTATCCAACATGAGCGATCCGGCTGCGATCGGGCCAGCGATGGCAGTTGCCCTGCTGACCACATTGTATGGCGCCGTTATTGCCAATGCATTCGCTTCACCACTGGCGGAAAAATTAATCCTGATCAGCGCTTCGGAAAAACTCAACAAGGCATTGATTCTGGAATCCATCTCGGCCATCCAGGACGGAACCAATCCCCGGGTCATGCAGCAGCTACTGAATGCCTTCCTGCCGGAAAGCAAACGCCCGGAAGATGACTAAACAGGATCACAGCAGATGAGCGAAGAAAACGACTGCCCGGTCTGCGAAGAGGGCCTGCCCCCCTGGCTGGCCACCTTTGCCGACCTGATGTCTCTGCTAATGTGTTTTTTCGTGCTGTTGTTATCCTTCGCAGAGATGGATGTGCTCAAATACAAGCAGGTGGCCGGTGCCATGAAACTGGCCTTCGGCGTACAGCGTGATGTCAAGGCCACCGAAATTCCAAAAGGTACCAGTGTCATTGCCCAGCAGTACAGCCCGGGTAAACCGACCGAGGTAACCCCACTGGAAATTATGCGTGAAAAAACCACGGATGATACCAAGACCAACCTGGATTATACCGACTCCACAAGCCGCAACGATCAGTCCCTGGCCACGGCAGAAGCTATTGCCGCCGCCCATGCGCAACAGATGGCCAAGGAGGAAGCTGAAGAACTGCAGAAAGAACTGGCCTCGGCGATTGGAGACGGCCTGCTCGAAGTCGAGGGTTTTAATGATCGTGTATTAATACGCATTCGTGAGAAAGGTTCTTTTGGCTCAGGTAAAGCCGACCTCAAACCGGCATTTAAACCGATTCTTGAACAGATAGCAGCCGTACTAAAGCAAAGAGATGGCCACTTTATTATTGCCGGTCATACCGATGACATCCCCATAGAAACCAAGCAATTTAGATCCAACTGGGACCTGTCTGCCAAACGTGCAGCCTCCGTGGTTCATTTTTTCATCCTGCAGGGCATCGATCCTGAGCGCATGGAAATACGAGCGCATTCGGATAACCAGCCGCTGGTTCCGAACGACAGCTGGGAAAACCGGGCCACCAACCGCAGGGTTGAAATCAGCGTGTTACACGGCAATGTAGAATCCATCCAAATGGGTGATCCTGCCGAAAATGTAGACTATGTAAAGGATCAATAAACATGAAAGAACGTCGTCGCTTTTTTCGTATTGAAGATATTGTTGGTCTTAAAACCGAAACTATCGAGCAACCACAACTGGAACAGAAGCTGAAATCCTTCTGGAATGACCAGCACCAGTTTTCACTACGCAATGAATTCAATTACAAACTGGAACAACACCAGGCTGACTTGCAGAAAATCAAAACCAAAATGCCGGAAGTGGGACGCTACCTCGGCATTTTGCAGGAACAGCTGGATATCCTGACCGACAAACTGCTTCAGGACGAGGACAAATTCACCGAACTGGAAAAACAGGTAAACCTCAGCGCCCAGGGCATTTCTTTTTTTGCGGATGAATCTGTAAACACGGGCGACATCGTCGAATTACACCTTAAACTGTTACCCGGACGTCAGCAGATCGTGGTTTTTTCACGGGTCATCGAATGCATCAAGGTTGATGATAAACAGGGCAAATACAAGATCGCGCTGGACTTCGAACACATACACGAAGCAGACCGGGAAATTCTGGTCAAACACGTACACGGCAAACAGCTGAAAGCGCTGGGCGCTTCACGTTTTGAAGAAACTGACAACCCTGAATAAGTAAAAATCCGGTTGTTCTGATACATGTCGTTACAACAAGCGAATAAATGGCTGGATACACATTCGCTCACCATCCCTGCCCTTGCCGCCCATAAACAGGCCATTGACGAACTACTTGAACAGGAACAACTTTCCCATGAACTGGTTCCACTGGCGGCGCATGATACCGGCCTGTTGCTGAACATTTTAAGCGCGGTCAATGAACGCCGTGGTGCAGGCAGCGGACGGGATATCGTGGAATCACCACAGGCCGCGATTGCCCTGCTGGGCGAAAAGGTTTCACATGAAATATTCAAAAATGCGCCAGTCGCCGAAAAACAACTGACCAACCCCGAACAACTGTTTGCCTTTTTGCAAATCATCAATCGTAGTTACCATAACGAGATACAGGCAACTTCGTGGGCCATTGAAAATGGCCACAAGCAAATCGATCAGATAAAAGTCATGGCGTTGCTGGCCTACAGCGGAGAACTGCTATGCTGTTTGTATGACTTTGACACCTATCTGCAATACCTTGTCTCGGGAGCGAACTCACAGGCTGCGCTGCAAGCCTTCGGCTTTCAATTCCCACACTTGACCGAAGCACTTTGCCAGCGCCTGAACCTACCCGACCTGTTAACCCGGTCTTTGCCACACAGTAACGACCCGGGTGTGCGCGCACAGTTGTTAAGATTCACCGCCCGCCTTTGTGACGTATGCGAATCCGGTTGGTATAACGATTCGATGCTGGCAGTCTTTACTGAATTTGCCGAATTTCTTGACCAGCCGGTCGATCAGGTTATGGCCAGAACCCATCAGTTCTCCATCACTTCTGCACGCCAATCCCCTATCGAAAATGCCTGGCAACCCGCGGCCCGCTTGATATTGATTTCGGACCAACACAGGCAGCCCCTGTCCCGACAACAGCAACAGATTGAATCTAAAACAGATGCGACGGCTTCCGTTCATTCCGATGACAATCCCAAAACCTCAACGCCTGACGTTTTCGAGCGCATCAAAAAAATGGTTAAACAGGCGGATGTAAGCCAGTCCGATATCCTTAATGCCTGCCTGAAAGGCCTGTTCGAAGATATTGAACTGTCCAAGGTCAGCCTGATGCTGCTGTCCAAAGACAAGCAAACCCTGCAGAACCGCATGGTCATAGGTATCGATCAGCAATCCCCCTTCAGGCGTTACAAAATTGCTCTGCAACAATCGGGCTTGTTGAAACTTCTTATGCAAAAACCCCAGGCTATATGGATAAACCCCAACAATATAAAAAAATACCAGCAACTCATTCCGCAAAGCCTGCAGGCCAGTATCATGACCCACGATTTTCTGGCCATGTCACTTTTTATTGGTAACCAACCCATCGGACTGGTCTATGCCGATCGTAGCAACACCCCGCAAACACTGGACCCGGCCACCTTTACCCGCTTCAAACAATTGATCTCTTTAACCAGTAAAGCTTTGACATTGTTATCAAAAAGATAACAATCAGTAAAAACTGGTTTAACAATGGATTTTGATTTATTACACATAGTGACTCTGCTGGTGCTTGGCTACATCGCTGGCATCATCAATACCCTGGCGGGTGGCGGGTCCAACCTGACACTGCCGGCGCTGATGATTTTCGGCATGCCTGCCGATGTGGCCAATGCCACCAACCGGGTGGGCATCTTTTTACAGACGTTGTGGGGGGCCAAAGGCTTTCATGGCCACGGTGAGTTACCCCTGCACGATGTCAAAAGTATTTTCATCCCTTTATCCATCGGTGGTTTAATCGGTGCGCTGGCTGCCTCCTATGCTCCGGTACTTTATTTAAAACCCGTGTTACTGGTCACCATGATTACCATGTCGTTGATCATTCTGATTAAACCCTCGATCGTACTACCCGAACCCGGCACACTTCCCCGACGGGTCAGCCAAACACCCTCCTCCTGGGTCATGTTATTTATTTCCGGTTTATATGGCAGCTTTGTACAGGCGGGTGTCGGCTTTGTTTTAATCATGGCGCTGGCCGGAACTCTACGTTACGACCTGGTTAAATCCAATGCCCTCAAGTTGTTGTGCACACTGGGATTTACCAGTATTGCCCTGGTCATTTTCATTTTGCGCGATCAGGTACGTTGGCTACCCGGTCTTATTCTCGCTGTCACCATGATGATGGGCGCCCATCACGGGGTAAAGTTTGCCGTCAAAGCCAACCCGCAATCACTTAAATGGTTCCTGTTTATCATGACCCTGTGCGGCAGCGGCGCAGCATTTTATTTCTGATAGGCTATACTTTTTAGTCAGCTATATACATTACCAGCTCACGACTAAGCATGGACACAGAAATACATGGAAAATCGAGTAATCTGGTTTTTCGCATCCTGATACCCATAGCATTGACCCTCATAATTCTACTGGGCATAGGTATCTATACTTCCCAGAAACAGTTTGATAACTCGCTATCCGATCACGTCTCCCACCAGGTCAACGCTTTTTCAGAGTCCTTTCTATCGCAAATTGAACATCAAACGCATATTCTGGAATCCACGCTGCTGTTACTCAAGGATCACCAGGAAATAACCAAGGCTTTTGAACAACGCGATAAAAAGGCGTTGTTGCAGCTCAGCCAACCGCTGTTCAAGAGCATTCTTCACAAACTGCATATCAGCCATTTTTACTTCACTGACCTGCAAAGAGTGAATTTTCTGCGCGTGCATGACCCGGACAGATCCGGCGACCTGATAAACCGGCTGACCACAATAGCGGCTGAAAAAAACAACAGCGCCAGCACTGGCATCGAACTGGGCCCGCTGGGCACACTGACCCTGCGTTCCGTATCCCCCTGGTTTAATGCAATGGGCAATAAAATCGGTTACATCGAACTGGGCATTGATATCAGCCAGATATTAAGACAAGATTCCGAAATCAATCACCTCGGGCTATTGCTGCTGATTCAAAAAAACCTGTTATCTCAGCAGCTGTGGGAACAGGGACAGGAAGTGTTTGGCGGCGCATCCGACTGGAACCAGTTTGATGATTTTGCCATGTCACGTGAGCACTGGCTGAGCGAGCCGCTATTGGAGAATATGCCGGAGCTTGCCGTTATCATGCACTCCGCGCCGGGCAGTGGGCCACTACACAAACTGGGAGACGCTACCTACCGTTGGCAATCCATTCCGGTCAGGAGTTTGGGTAACCAGGAGACCGGTCACATAATTATTGCAGCGGATGTCAGCGACTGGATAAATAACTACCATACTAAGGCCATTAAAACCATCACGGTCTATGTACTGGTATCGGTCATCCTGATACTCGTTTTATATCGCTATATCCGGCGCTTACAAAACGCGGAAACAGATTTGTATAAATCGATGCAACAGCTGCATCAACTCGCCTCTTACGACCAGTTGACGCAATTACCCAACCGACAAATGTTTATCAATGAAGTGGAACAACGGCTGGAAGAATCTACGCGATTCAAACAACAGTTCGCCATCTGTTTCATAGACCTCGATAACTTCAAGATGATAAATGACACCATGGGCCATGAACAAGGTGATACGCTATTACAGAGCCTGGCTCAAATCCTGCGTAAAAATATTCGTGAATACGACATCCTGTCGCGCTTTGGTGGTGACGAATTTGTCTTGATCATGCCCCACACGGATGCAGAAAACGCCGTGACGATCGTCGAAAAACTGCTGCAGGATTCAGCCAGGCCTTTCATTATTCAAAATCAGGAAATTTATATTACGCTGAGCATAGGCATCAGCATGTTTCCACAGGATGGTTCCGATAGTGATACCCTGTTACGACATGCAGATGCCGCCATGTACCAGGCCAAGGAAGCCGGCAAAAACTGCTTTCGTTTTTTCACCTCAAGCATCAATCAAAAACTTCAGCGCCAGCAAACTATCGAGTCACGACTCAGAAATGCCATTAAGAAAGATGAGCTGCAACTGGTTTACCAGCCACAATTCGATTTAAAGACTGGAAAGCTTTGTGCCTGCGAAGCTCTGTTACGCTGGCTTCCTGAAGAGGGTGAGCTCATCTCCCCCGCTGAATTTATTCCGGTAGCGGAAAAAACGGCACTCATTAATGACATCGGCAACTGGGTATTTGAGCAGGCCTGCCAGCAACGCCTGGCGTGGAAAAAAAGCGGGCTGGATATCCGAATCGACATCAACCTGTCGGGACGACAACTGCGTTACAACAATATCTATCAATTTATCAGCCATGAGCTCAGCAAACATGGTCTCGACTTTGGCGATATCGGCATCGAATTAACTGAAAACAGCCTGATAGAGGCGGATGAACACCTGATAGAAAGCATGACCTATCTCGTAGAACAGGGCACCCAGATTGCTATCGATGACTTTGGTACCGGTTATTCCTCGCTGAGTTATCTGAAAAAATTTCCGGTAACGACCGTTAAGATTGATCAATCGTTCGTGCGCGACGCCCCTGAAGACCCGAATGACCGGGCCATCATGGCCGCTATTGTGGCCATGGGCCATAGCCTGGGGCTACAGGTTATTGTTGAAGGCATAGAAAGCCAACAGCATGAACAGATCGCGCGTGAGATCAGCTGTGACCTGGCCCAGGGTTTTTATTACCAAAAACCCAAACCGGCCGATGAAATCGATATACGTCAGACTATTTAATGGCAATCACGTTCAGCCTTAAAGGCGGTATTTGCAGGCTGCACTAAGGCCGGTTAAAAAATTTCGCCACCAGCATCATCACCGCAACAAAAACAAAGACATACAGTAAACTGTATTCAACACCATGCCCGCTATGTGCATACACCGGGGCAAAGAGTTGCGCGAATAAAACAAGACCCAATTTTTTCATGATAATATTTCCTGCTATCGTACTTTAACCTTGACCAGCTCTTCCCCATCCGGATCGGTGACATGCACCGCACAGGCAATACAGGGGTCAAAGCTGTGAATGGTGCGTAAAATCTCGACCGGCTGCTTGGGATCATGCAATTGATGATTATCCGTTAAGGCCGCTTCATAAGGGCCATCCTGACCCTCGGCATCACGCGGTCCGGCATTCCAGGTGGAAGGCACGACAGCCTGGTAGTTATCAATCTTTTCATCCTTGATCACGATCCAGTGCGCCAGCGCCCCGCGTGGTGCTTCCATAAAACCGACGCCACGCGCTTCGTCAGGCCAGCTCGAAGGCTCCCACAACTCATTGTTATGCACGCTCAGGTCGCCACCTTTGATATTGCCTATCAGGTTATCCAGCCACACATGCATTTGATCCCCGATCAGCTTGGTTTCCAGGGTACGCGCGGCGGTCCTGCCCAATGTCGAAAACATGGCTTCAAGTGGCACATCCAACTGTTTAAGCACGGCCCCGGCCAGTTCCTGAGTAGGCTCATGACCACTGGCGTACAACATCAGCACTCGCGCCAAAGGGCCAACTTCCATGGGCTGGCCTTTCCAGCGTGGTGATTTCAGCCACGAATAACTGTTCTCGATATCGAGAAAATCATACGGTGGTTTGGGGCCAGAGTAATTCAGGTTGGTCTCACCGTCATAGGGGTGCAGGCCGGAATCCTTGCCGGTGGAATAATCGTAATAGGAATGCGCGATGAACTCCTTCACCTGCTCCGGATCATTCAGGTCGATGGGGTGGATGGTGCTCAGGTCACGGTCCAGTATCGCCCCTCCGGGTATAAAATAACTGGCTGGATCATCCATACCTTTTTCCGGCATATCGCCGAAAGTCAAAAAATTTCGTACGCCGGCACCACGTTTGAACCAGTCCTTGTAAAACCCGGCAATGGCAATCGTGTCGGGCACATACACGTTGTCGACAAAATCCATCATCTTGACGATCACATTGCGTATTTCCTGCAGCCCCAGGATATTCAGCGCAGTGGCGCCCATATCTGCACCGACGCCGGAAATGGGAGAAGGCGCGCCACCCACCAGAAAATTCGGGTGCGGATTCTTGCCGCCAAAAATGGTATGAATCTGTACCACATCGCGCTGCCAGGACAGGGCTTCCAGATAATGGGCCACAGCCATCAGGTTGGCTTCCGGCGGTAGTTTATAAGCCGGATGCCCCCAGTAACCGTTGCTGAAAATACCCAACTGGCCGGAGTCGACGAAATCCTTTATCTTCTTTTTAACATCAGCAAAATAACCGGGCGAGGATTTTGGCCAGCTCGACAACGACTGCGCCAGCTCGGAGGTTGCCTTGGGATCGGCATTCAAAGCGGATACCACGTCCACCCAGTCCAGCGCATGCAGGTGGTAAAAATGCATGACATGATCATGGACATATTGTGCCGCAATCATCAGGTTGCGAATCAATTGCGCATTCGGCGGTATCTTGTAATTCAGCGCATTTTCAACCGAACGTACCGAGGCAATGCCATGCACCAGGGTGCACACTCCGCAGATACGCTGCGCATAGGCCCAGGCATCGCGTGGGTCACGCCCCCTTAAAATAGTCTCGATACCCCTCACCATGGTTCCGGCACTGGAAGCGCCGATAATATTGCCATTGGCATCGGTTTCTGCCTCGATACGCAAATGACCTTCGATGCGGGTGATCGGGTCTACTACAACTCTATCGCTCATGATTCTTTCTCCTTCAGCAGACGATCCGCCACGATTTCGGTCAGGCCTTTCACCTCGACATTCATATTGTTATCTTCAATGCCTTCTTCCAGGGTATTGCGGCAGGTCGCGCACATGGTCACCACGGTGGTCACATCCAGCTCTTCGATCTGCCGGCGTTTGCGATGGAAAACCTTTTTCATCAGCGGTGCAGCCTTTTCAATCGTGTTCATGCCGCCGCCGCCACCACAGCACCAGTTACAGGCTTGGCTATCCGACATTTCAACAAAATTGGAGCTCACCTGTTTCAGCAGATTACGTTGTGGCTGGTTGACACCACCACGCCGGGCTGCCTGGCAGGGATCATGAAAAGTCAGCCTTTCGTCATCGCAGCAAAGAGTTTCGAACTTGCCTTCCGCACGCAATTTATCCAGCACTTCGATAATATGGTAAACCTTGAATGGATAAGGGCGCCCGATGACATTCGGACCCTCCCAGCGTATCGCCATATAGGCATGTCCACATTCCGGGCTGATTACATTTTTAACATTGAGTTGTTCCGCTGCATCAACAATACGTTGGATCATCTGCGCTTCAATATCTGAAGCTCCCATGTGCATGCCGGGGTTACCGGCTTCGTGTGCCGTCGAGCTGAGTGTCCAGGTGACGCCGGCCTGCTGGAATATCTTCGCCAATGCACCGATGATTTCATTGAACTGCATCACCTCGGCCGATGATAAAAGCAGCAGGTAGTCAACGTTCGGCTCATCGACGTTGATCTTGATACCCGTGTCTTTCTCGGCCGCATCCACCATGGCTTGCAGCGTTTTCATCGGAAAGCCCATTACGCTGCCGGTTTCCATCGTTCTGACCGCGGATTCCTGCAGCTCTTTCGGTGCCAGACCTGCGGCGGTCAGCCCCTCGCGCATGCGCCGGATCATGTAGACGATATCATTACCCACCGGGCACATCATGCTGCAACGCCCACAGGTGGTACAGCTTTCAAACGTCAGTTCAACGTTATCCCGCAACTCCTGCTCGGTGACCGGCTTGCTCAGGCCCACCTTTTTCTTCAGCTTGCCGAGCAAGGTATATTCCTGCTCCCAGATGCGGCGCATGGGTTCCAGCTTGCGGATCGGCACATACTTGGCGTCGTTGGTCTCGGTAAAAAAGATACAGGCTCGAGAACACAGGCCACAATTGGTACAACTGGAAAAGTACGAGGCAATCGGTGCGTCGATCACTTTTTTCAGGGTGCTGATGCCCTGCTCAAATGAAGTACTCATGAATGAACCCCCCTGCGACCATTGTTCGAGCCGGTATACCAACGCGACATGGCAAAAGTGATGGTGTGCGTCAGTTTACTCATCGGCAGTGCAATCATTAATAATTCCACCGACAGGATATGTACTGCCAACATGGTGGTGTAATCCATACCCAGTCGATGGAACGCCATGTAACCTGTCACCAGCGGCAGGAAGGTCACCAGCCAGGCCAGGTAATCCGACAGGGTGCTGAGTATGCGCCGGGCAGGATCAAAAAAGCGTTGCGCCATTGTATAAAGCATGGCAGCAATGCTCAGAACGGTAAAAAAATCGATAATGTAATTGGGCCAGCCATCCCAGAAGATGCCAAACACATCGCGGAACAACTGGGTATGCGGAATAAAAAAGAAAATAACGATCAACAGGCCGACATGAAAGATATAGGCTGCGGTGATGTATTTCCAGTTTCGCGTTTCCGGCAGTGAACGTTTAAAGATCAGCTTCCAGCCATCTTCAGCGCCACTGGAACGTACCTCAGCCAGTTCTTTGGGGCGACCCAAAGACAGGATTTCAAATACGCGTAAGGTCAGGCCAAAAACCATGATCACCGTGGCATAGGCCAGCCCGGGACCACGCGCCCAGTTTAATAACTCAATCTCATTCATTGTTACCTCCCATGTCTTGCACGGTAACCGGTTGATGGTTTTTATCAGCTTCCGATTTGGTCTCTTTATTCAGGTACGCTGAAGCCACTCCTGCGGCGGCACCGGCAGCCAGCGCACCCAGTGCCCATTGCCCGGGATCGTTGCTACCGGTAGACAGCGCCTTGTAAAAACCACCGGCATCCCAGAAATCCGGCTCGGAACAGCCGATGCAGCCATGCCCGGACTGGATCGGGAAAGAAGTACCGTTATTCCACTTCACTGTGGCACAGGCATTGTGGGTTACCGGCCCCTTGCAGCCCAGTTCATACAGGCACCAGCCCTTGCGCGCCCCTTCATCATCAAAACTGCGGGCAAACTCGCCGCGATCATAAAACGGACGCCGATAACAACGATCATGAATCGAATCACCATAAAAGGCCTTGGGACGACCCAGACTGTCCAACTCCGGAATACCCAACGTCAGCACATGTGCCAGCACCCCGGTCATGACAACCGGAATGGGGGGACAGCCAGGAATATTGATAATAGGCTTGTCATCGATGATGTCAGACACCGCGACAGCCCCGGTCGGGTTTGGAGAAGCCTTGGGCAAACCACCAAAGGTGGCACAGGTACCGACCGCTACGATGGCAGCGGCATCGGCCGCGACTTGCTTGAGCATGTCGAGATTGGTCATGCCCGCGATGGTGGAATACACGCCCCCGTCTTTCACCGGAATCGAGCCATCCACAATCAGGATGTATTTTCCGCCATTGTCATGCATGGCCTGCTCCCTGGCCTGTTCGGCGGCATCACCGGAGGCGGCCTGCAGCGTGTGATGATAATCCAGCGATACGAAATCAAAGATCAGGTTTTCCAGTGTTGGCTTATGCGAACGGGTTATCGACTCGGTACA
>JANTFY010000048.1 GCA_024763185.1 Gammaproteobacteria bacterium
GAGTCAGCATGCATAGCCATTTTTTCCGCATCATAGGGTTGCTTTCGCTGAACCATCGCTTTCATGCCTTTCATGTTGTCACCGATTTCATCCATCACGTCCATTCGCTCCTTGATCACCCCGGTTGCACCTTTATGGGCCAACACCTGAGTGGAAAGTAAGAACGACAGTAGTAGCAACAAAGCCGTTAACACCCATTGAGTATTTTCATAATATTGAGTTGAAGCAATGGCAGCATTATTTATTTCTAGTTTCTTTTTCATATTTTTCTCCTGATTAACTTTTGACCACGAACTGGCCCATCATCCCCGCATCTTCATGTTCAAGAATATGGCAGTGATACATATATGGATTTTGTGGGTCGCTATATGGACCGGTAGGTACCATCACCTCGACGATTTCGTTTTGACTTACGATCACTGTGTCCTTGAACCCTCGCTCAAAAGGATTAGCGGGATTACCGTTTCGACTCAAAACCTTGAATTGCGTGTTATGAATATGAAAGGGATGAACCATCGGTGAACTGTTGCCGATCTTCCATACCTCAAACTGGTTTTTCCTGACAGAAAAGTTGATGTGATCAATATCGAAAGATTTGTCGTTAATGCTCATCATACCACCCGACTTTCCCATACGATTCATCATGCCACGCATCATTCCCATCATGCCCATTTGCAAATCAAACTGTTGAGACACATTGCCAGTTTTTATAGCCATCCAGTCAGGGAATTTTGCAAGTGTCGTAATAGACTTTGATGTGGTTTTTTCAGCGGATTCAGCGTCAATTAAAAGCACGTCCATATCCATATCCTTATCCATTCCCATCATACCCATCGGGCCATGACTGGCATTTCCTACATTCCCGTAACTTTTAAGCATCACGGTTTTTCGATCAGATAGATCCACGAGTATTTCATAACGTTCTCCAGGTCCCATCTCCAGTCTTTTCAGAACAACGGGGTTCTCCAGAAATCCACCCTCTGAAGCTACAACCTTAAAACTTCTTCCATCTTCAAAACCCAGATTATAAAAACGCGCATTGGAGGCATTAACCAGTCTGAGCCGAAGTTTGTTTCTTTTCGCCTTAAGTATTGGGGAGTAAGCGCCATTGACCAGCAATGTTTTTCCATGTTTACCGATCATACGCTCCGGCATAAATCCAACATAGCTGAACTGGCCACCCTGATCGAAATCGCGATCCTGGATCACAAGCGGGATATCATCTATGCCGTAATCTTTAGGCAGCCCGACTTGTTCACTTTTCTCATCGTCTATTAACAGTAAGCCCGCCAATCCTCGGTATACCTGTTGTCCAGTTTGACCATGCGCATGGGAATGGTAAAAAAGCGTTGCTGCTGACTGGATAATTTTAAATTCAGAGGTCCATTGACCCCGTGGAATAATGTTTTGATGAGGGCCACCATCCATCCTTGCCGGAAGTATCATGCCATGCCAATGTACCGTAGTATCTTCAGCCAAGTGGTTGTTGACCTCTATAGCAACTCGATCACCTTTTCTCACTCTTAATGTTGGCCCCAGGTAATTTCCGTTATAGCCAAGAGTCTCCGTTTTATAACCGTTGAAAAATTCGACTTCTCCATATTCAGCATTCAAACGAAACTGCTTTATTCCATTACGGTACTTGCCTTCATAAAGTTCTGGGATTGGTAACTCCTGTCGATATCTTTTGGATGCCACAGCGCCCCTGGAAAGAAATAGCAATGCAGGCGTTAGCGCTGTTGCTGCTAAAAACTTTCTTCTATTCATCTTCATTTAAAACTCCTTAGACCACTTCAAACCAGGTCACCATGCCACCGGCCTGATGTTCGATCATATGGCAATGGATTAACCACTTACCTGGATTATCTGCTACAAACTTAATCCTACCTTTTTCACCACGGCTGAATAAGGCCGTATCCCTCCAGTAAGAAGGTTCTTTGTCATGAATGAAGTGATGTCCGTGTATGTGAATACCATGAGGAAAAGCATTGTTATTGACAACTGCCAAACCGATTGCAGTGCCTTGATTCACCTGAAACAGAGGTTTTTCCGGTAAACCAGCCACGCCATTGAAGGCCCAGATTTTTTGATGCTGCACCAGTTCGTTAATCGTCATTTTTCTACCCTGATAGATAGCCTCCTGCATACTTCCCATGGCACCTCCTTCCATTAACAGCGGTACGGAAATAGCCTTTTCAGGTATTGCGACACGGTTAACCGGGTTTAGTGGCAATGCAATCGGATTATCCAGAAGCTGCTCTCTTTTGACCTTGTCACTGAATTTGAAATAAGCAACTTGATGAGCCTTGTCTTCAATGAGCAATTCAATAGGAGACTTATGATTAGGATCGAGCACCATATCAATCATCAAGTCAATCCTTTGACCTGGCGCCAAAGTGAGCACACCTTTTTCGAGTGAGTAAGGGGTAACCGGTTGACCATCGATTGCAATAACTGAAATCGTCGGTAAATTAAACCGTAGTGTCATAATTCGGGAGTTGGCTATATTGATAAGGCGAAACCTGATTCTTTCTCCTTTGGATACAGAATAGGCTTTGTTAGCAAGACCATTTACTGACACGAAGTTGCCCATTCGGCCACCATGTGCCCAGGCATGAAGGTCCCCAAGGCTTTCCTCATCAATCTGCATTGAGCCATTGATTCGCCAATCATCTATAGCAAACACCAGATCCTGATCGACTTTTGGAGGATTGGGTTCCTCTACGATCAATATACCGGCAAGTCCTTTGGCAAGCTGCTCCCAGGATCTTTGATGAGTATGATACCAATAGGTACCTGCATCTGGAGGCGTAAACCGATAGGTAAATTGTCCTCCCTGATTTACAACTTCCTGAGTTTTCCCCGGTACACCGTCCATGGCGTTGTCGATTCTTAATCCATGCCAGTGAATCGAGGAAGATTCTTCCATTTGGTTTTCAAACAATATGGATGTCTCTACGCCTTGTTGAACCCGAAGAACGGGGCCAGGGATAGACCCATTGTAAGATAACACCTGAGTAGGCACTTTCTGATTCGGCACAAATGTATGGCTGCTTTCGGATGCAACCAAACGAATATCGGGTTTATTCAATGACGACCACAGAGGAAAACTGCTCATCAATGCTCCACCACCAATCCCCAATGAAGACAGCTTGATAAATTCTCTTCTATTCATGATGAGGCCCTTACTGTTGCACCAGCATAGGGATTAACTGCTGATAGGGAACATAACCCTCAACCTTTTCTCCCGTAGCTTTAAATAATGCAGGAGTACCGGTCACGCCGACCTGATTACCGGTCACGTAACCCTGATCCACAATATCGGCATCCTGGCAGGTGCCATCCGGTAAATCCACTGTGTCTTGATTTTTCGCATCGGTCATCGCTTTTGATCGATTTTCTGCACACCAAACAGACCGCAGCGTTTGATAACCAGGACCACGTGATCCTCCTCGTGCAAAAGGTAGATAGCGCACCTTAATTCCTGCATCTAATAGCTTGGGGATCTCTTTATGCAGTTTCCGACAATAAGGGCAGGATGTATCCGTAAAGACATTGAGTGTGGTTTTAATTTTTCCCTTGGGTTCATAGATGACCAAATCCGTATCCTTGTAAGCATTAATCGCATCCAGTGCCGATACACGTCTTTCTTGCTCCGTCAGGTTCACACCATTTTTCAGATCGACCAGGTCACCGATCATTGCATACTGGCCATCATCAATCAGATACACATAACGGTTTTGCATTTTGACCTGCCAGACATCTTCAATATCGGTCTTTTTGGGAGAACCCAGCTGAGTATTGCCGACCCTCTTTTTTAAATGACGTGTAATCTGATTGTTGAGCGCGAGTTTGACATCATTCAGTGACGGTAAACTGGTCTCTTCAAAACGACCAGACCATTTTGCATAGATGTCATCCGACCACTTGGACTGAAAGAAAGCGATGGCCTGATCGATCTGCTCCGCTGACAGTTTATCTTGAAATGGCGGCATAACTCCACCCAGTTTCTGCCCACCTTCACGAATCGTTTTCCTTAAAAGTTCAATATCGTGATGCCATGCATGGGCCGTACCATTTAGCGGCGGAGGCGGATACTTACCATTGGCATCCGTCTGCTTCCAGTTCGTTGTGGCCTCTGCATTCTGACCATGACAGCTGGCACAGTTCTGTTTGAAGACCTGCTCGCCCTGGTTGACCTGTACCGATGAATACCAGCGATTGTCCGTGGCTGCCAAGGCGGTTCCAATGCTAAACATCAGCAACTGAATAACTATAATTTTTTTCATGATTTCAACCTCCTTTTAATACAGTTTTTTTGCTTGCTGATAAAAGCGAATATAAGGCACGATGCTCTTCATTTTAGATTCGCTCATGCCGGGAACAGGGGGCATATCACCGAAATTCCAGTGATGTGCTTTAACACCCTTCAGGCCCGCACGATAAAAGGAGCCATCACCATGGTGTGAAGGTTTGTAAAATGCATGCATCAAGGGTGGCCCCTTGTCGGTCCCTGTCATCGTCACGCCATGACAGGAACTACAGTTTTTCTCAAAAAGTACCTGGCCTTTGGCATAACGGAATGGGGTCACCAGGTCACTTGCACTGTATGCCTGTTGACTGATCACAGTCATCAAACTTCCAACAAGGAAGCACGGAAATGTTTTGTTCATTGAATTACCTAAATATTGTGTTTTAT
Organism: Gammaproteobacteria bacterium; assembly: GCA_024763185.1. Taxonomy (GTDB): domain Bacteria; phylum Pseudomonadota; class Gammaproteobacteria; genus JACNJF01. The sequence goes on from JANTFY010000048.1 coordinate 4,700, forward strand.
AGATGCGTGAGCTAAGCACGCGGACGCTAGAAAACTGTTAGGCAATAGGGGGACGATATAGAGGTAAGGCTATTTGTGATAGGTAGTGCGATCCATACCTGTCCTCTATCTTCATCGATAGATCCAGTAGGGCCACAGAAGAATTAGGCAAAAGAGAGAAAAAGGAAGTTGAGGCCGAAGTATTCATACAGCCATCGGTTAAACAGCTAGCTTCAACACAGGTATTTTTCGTCATGTCCTGATATTGACCACAATTCACACAATCGTCCATCAGGGTACTCATTTCCATCTGATCCAGATTGCCTCCAACCATAGCTTGCCCCACCGGAGAAAAGGCAATGGAAATCACAAGCAATAGTTGAAAGATCAATTTCTTCATAAGAACTAGACTATATCAAACTTGAACTTATGCAACCCTTATAAGGTAAATAATGGCTATTTTTCATAGCTTTAATGAACGCAATCTCAAAGCATTGCTAACAACCGTCACGGAACTCAAACTCATGGCGGCAGCTGCAACCACGGGACTAAGTAAAACCCCCATAACTGGAAACAGGACTCCAGCAGCAACGGGGATCCCCAGTGTGTTGTAAATAAAAGCGCCAAATAAATTTTGCTTGATGTTTCTCAGCGTTGCCCGTGATAGAGAAATCGCATCAGCCACGCCTTTTATCGAATGACCCATTAATGCAATATCGGCTGACTCGATGGCCACATCAGTCCCACTGCCAATGGCAATGCCCACATTGGCTTGAGCCAGTGCAGGAGCATCATTAATACCGTCACCCACCATGGCCACAGTGCGTCCTTCTCTCTGTAAATCAGTCACAATATTGACTTTATCCTGAGGCAGCACGTCGGCCAGCACCTGATCTATACCAATCTGCGAGGCTACGGCATCGGCTGTATGTTTATTGTCGCCAGTCAGCATAATCACCTTGAGGCCCATTCCATGGAATCGTTCGATACTCTGCTTTGAGTCCTCTTTTACAGGATCAGCTACTCCCAGCAGGGCAATCAGCTGGTCATTGCAGGCTAAAAAAATCGGTGATTCAGCCTTTAGAGCCATGGATCGAGCAATGTTTGTTGACGCTTCAATATCAATTCCATTCTCTTTCATGAATCGCATATTACCGATTCTTAATACCTCTCCTTTGAGATGAGCCTGAACACCTTTACCCGAAATAGCTTCAAAGTCGCTTACGCTTTCCGCTTTCACATCCATTTCTTTGGCTGCATTTAGAATCGCCTGAGCAATCGGATGCTCAGAGCCGGACTCCAGGGATGCAGCAAGTTTCAATACTGTCTTTTTATCGTAGTCATGAAATGACTCATAGCTGACCACTGTGGGCCTGCCAACGGTAATCGTTCCCGTTTTATCCAAAACAACCGTGTCAATTTTACTAGCGCTTTGTAGTGCCTCACCATTACGGATTAATATCCCCATTTCAGCTGCTCGACCGACACCCACCATGATGGAAATTGGTGTGGCAAGACCTAACGCACAAGGGCAAGCAATAACCAGCACTGTCATTGCCACAACGATAGCGTAGGCCAACTGAGGTTCTGGCCCGATAAAATACCAGACCATGAAGCTCACCAAAGCAATAACTACTACAATCGGCACAAATATAGCCGCCACTTGGTCTACCAGGCGACCAATCTGAGGTTTACTGGACTGCGCCTTTCGAACCAGATCGATAATATGGGCCAGAGCTGTATCCTTTCCAATACCGGTGGCTTTCATCAAAAAGCTGCCCTGGGTATTTAATGTTCCTCCGTATACAGGGTCATTGATCTGTTTATTGACCGGGATAGGTTCTCCTGTCAACATCGATTCATCCACGTGTGAGCCACCCTCAAACAGTTCACCGTCTACGGGAATGCGTTCACCGGGACGAATACGAATGGTCTCATCCAGTCCAATTTCCTGTACGGGCACATCCAATTCTTCACCATTTCGAATAATACGTGCAGTGGAAGGCTGTAAACCAATCAGTCTCTTTATGGCCTGGGAAGTATTTCCTCGGGCTTTACTTTCCAGCGCTGAGCCTAATGAAACCAGAGCTACAATAATAACGGCTGCTTCGAAATAGGCATGCCTTGCCAGACTGGGCAGTGTCTCAGGCATCAACACGACAAAAGTGGAATAGATCCAGGCAGTCCCTGTGCCTAAAGCCACCAGTGAATCCATATTGCCCCGACCTGTTTTTAATGCTGCCCAGGCTCCAGAAAAAAAGTGGCCTCCCGCGAAATATAAAACCAGCAAGGTAACCACACTGATGATGAGCCAGACAAACTTTCCTTCTTCAATCGACGGCAGAAAACCACCCATACCGAGAACGAACATCAGGAAGCCAATACCCCCCGCAATAATCGCCCTCATCCATATACGACGATATTCCTGAAGCTCTTGATTCTCTTTCTCACTTTCATCTTCCAGGCTGATCAATTCAGCTGCGTCGTACCCTGACTCTTTCACTGCTGATATCAAACTATCAGGTACAACATTACCGGTAACCATGGCAGTCCTTTCACCAAGATTCACCATTGCCTCTTCCACACCCGGCACTTCGCGGAGACTGTTTTCTACTGCCGCTACACAACCGGCGCAGGACATTCCGGATATCGATAATCGAATTTCTTTACTCATCTCGTTTCACCCATTGCTGATAGAGCGAGTCACTCCATTTAGACTGAAAAAATGCAATTGTTGCTTCAGCATCCTTGGCCGTTAACTTATGCCCGAACCCAGGCATGGTACCCCCATACTGACTTCCCCCTTCCAGTATCTGCGAAACCAATGTGGCTTTTGGGTGATGCCATGCATGCGCAGTTCCATTTAAAGGCGGTGGAGGCAGGTTCCCATTAGCATCTCTCATTTTCCAGTCAGCCGAACCTTCGGCATTCGCCTTATGGCACGCCACACAGTTATCCTGAAAAAGCTTGGCCCCTCTTTCCAAGGTATCTTCGTCATACCATCGGTGTTGTGTACGATACGTGTTAGCCGCTAAGGCAAAAACCAGAGTAGAAAAAATCAGTAATAATGGCCAAAAGATCTTTATGGTTTTATTCGATATCGGCTTCATTAGTTAATGCCTGCCATTCTCTGTTGCTCACGCACATATTGAGTAATATGCGTAATATCTTCTGGCGAAACTCCTGGCACAGGCTTCATGTCACCAAACTGCCAGTGATGTGAACGAACGCCATTCTTAACCGCAAGATTGAAAGACAAATCAGCATGATGACGCGGATTGTAGGTATCGTGAACCAGGGGTGGCCCAAATTGTGTACCACTCCCTTCTGCGCCATGGCAGCTGAGGCAATTTGCGTTGAAAAGCAACTCCCCCTGGACACTATCACCAACAAAACCCTGGGGTGGTAAATAGAGAGGATTGCTTGACCCTGCGCCGTCAGGGACATCACAGGCCGCAAGAGTGAAAGAGCCACATACTGCTATTAAAATATTCCTCATCGAGCCTGTCCTTTTCTTGGTGGTTTATTACAACAGCTAGGAGGTGGCGCAGACGCGTTTTCTCGGGCTACCGTATCGAGATAATCTAGCCAGAAAGATTTGAACCCATACAAAAATCCTTTCTCGATCTTAAAACCAGAATCTAAAAGAAGCTGAACAATTTCTGAAAATTTATAAACCTGTTGATCATAAGTCACTTCTAGCTTGTTCCTATCTATTTGAACGTTACTTATCCCGACATCAAGCAACCTTGCGGGAAGCAATTTGTCAGACGGACTCCCGTTTGCACAGTCTTTAAGAGAAAATTTTCTGGAAATAGGTAATGATTTTTTCATACTCCAAACCTCATCCATCAGATAACAAACGCTTCATTTCCTCATACTGATTTGCATCGATTTCACCTCTGGCAAATCTTTTCCTTAATATATCCATCTCAGATTCTTTCTCATTTTCCGGACTCTTTTGTCTTTTCATTGAAGTAGCCAACCAGACAATCGCCACGATAACCAGCACCCAAAAGATCAACATGAAGAAAGACCATCCACCCATTGCATATTCATTCATGTACATTTCACACCTCCTGCTTTTGAAAAAGAACGGGTGCCTCTGAAAATCTCTGGTAAAAAAAGAGGCACCCGCAAGGGCCATACAAACCCTAAAAACCAACAATCACCTATTTTTCTGGAGATCAACCAATTCGCCTATTAAAGACTCTATACTGGCCAGTTTCTGATCCATCCCTCTCATCTGATCCATATGCACTCGCATCATGTTATGCATCATTTGAGGGTCCATCATGTTGTTATGGGGCATATTCCGATTCCCTTGCTGACGCATGGTCATCATGTTCTGCATCATTTGCGGGTCCATCATCATGCCATTTTGCTGTCCTCTCATCATGGGCATGGGTGGTCGTTGATTTTGCTGCATCCATTGCTGACGCATAACTTCCCTCATTTGAGGTGGCATCGAAGAGTTATTGGCAAGCTGATCATGATTGGCATTGTCAGCCATTGCCGTGGTAGAAGTGACTAATACACTTATGAGTAAAATATTGATTTTTTTCATGTTGAATCCTCTTAACTGATTATCGAGCTAATTACCGGAGTAAATAGCCAACAAATATCTTAAACCTGAAAGACTTCAGGCTTTTGAGGATTAAACAATAGGGGGGCGTTTTAAGAGTTCAGGATAAAAGGAGATTATTTGGGCATCAGGATCATATAGCTTTATTCCTGATGATAGAATAGACGGCCATTGAAATAGGCCGCTCGTTTGGAATGTTGGGAAATTGATCTGGGAAACACAGTTGTAGAATGATTTACACGTAGACTCGTGGTCCATTTTACAACTCTTACTGTCCGTGCCATCCATCATCGTTACACAACTGGTGTCATGAGTCATTTCCATGCTCATAACATCCATAGGATTGGCCAAATCATTCGCAAACGACCACTGAACAGGACTGATTGACATCATCAGTACCAATATCCAGGAAATAATTGATCGATTGTTAATGTTCATTTGTTGTCAATGAGCTTAAGTTCAATTTATATCGACTGATCAAATTCTAATTAGTTCAACTGATTTTATTATTCCTGAATAAATATTCGATTACCACTGATAGCCTAGAAAGCTTCCAGTTGAAAGAGCTGATCAGGTGTTTACCAGCACTTCCCGCACTGGCCTGAAACTACGTCTATGCACCGGCGACACCCCATGCTCTATTAACAGTTCACGGTGTAATTTGGTTGGATACCCCTTGTGTTTGGCGAGCTGGTATTGCGGGTACAGGCGATCGAGTTCCATCATCTGTCGGTCACGGTACTGCTTGGCAAGGATGGAAGCCGCACTGATGCAGGCCTCGGTCAGATCACCTTTCACGATGGCTTCAACCTCGTAACCCGATATTTCGGGCTCGTGATTGCCGTCCACCTGAACCTTGTACGGCCGAATGGACAAACTTAACACGGCCCTTTTCATCGCCAGCATACTGGCCTGTAAAATATTGATCTCATCGATTTCCTCGACCGTGGCCTCGGCCACCGACCAGCTCAGGGCATTTTTCTGTATCGCCTGCTCAAACAGGATGCGTTTCTTTTCACTGAGCTTTTTGGAGTCGGTCAGCCCCTCGATCGGATTGTGCGGATCGAGAATCACCGCGGCAGCGACCACGGATCCGGCCAAGGGTCCGCGACCTGCCTCATCCACGCCGGCGATGAGTCCTCCATCAGATTGGTAATTCATTAGTGTTATTGGTCCTGGCTGTCTATAATGCAGCGTTTATTTTAGTGAGACGTCTGTATGTCGAAAATTCTAAATGTTGCGGTAATCGGTGTCGGTCACCTGGGTAAATGGCATGCCGATAAATACGCCGCTGCCGATGACTGCAATCTGGTCGCGGTGGTCGATTCCGATCTGCAAACAGCACGCGCCGTGGCCGACAAACATGGTGCCGAAGCCCTCACTGATTATCAAGAAATTTTACCGCGAATTGATGCCGTCAGTCTGGTAGTGCCAACCAGCCTGCACTTCCACATTGCGCAGGATTGCCTGCAAGCCGGTGTCCATTGCCTGATTGAAAAACCAATTACCGAAACCGTAGAAGAAGCACAGACACTGATCGATATTGCCCGGCAAAAAAACCTGGTCCTGCAGGTGGGCCATATCGAGCGATTTAACTCGGTGATGATGGATATCGACCAGATTCTAGATCAACCGAAATTTATCGAATCCACCCGCCTCGCGCCCTTTACCCCGCGCGCCACGGATGTCAGCGTGATACTGGATTTGATGATTCATGACATCGATATCATTCTCGATTTAATCGACAGCCCTATCCGCAACATCAGCGCCAGTGGAATCTCCGTGTTATCCGATGAAATTGATATCGCCAATGCGCGGTTGGAATTTGCCAGTGGTTGTGTGGCCAATGTAACGGCCAGCCGCATCAGTCGAAAACGCGAGCGCAAGATCCGCCTGTTCCAGAAAGATACCTATATATCCGCTGACTTCCAGGAAAAAATTCTGGCTGTGAATCGCAAGGGTGACCAACAGACGGATAATGGTTTCCACGACATTACGCACAGTGAAAAAACCTATGAGGATACCGACGCATTGAATCTGGAGGTTCAGGATTTTATTCACTGCATCAAAACCGGAGACCGGCCCAAGGTCAATGGCGAAGACGGTAAACGTGCCTTGCAAACCGCCATCGAAATTACCCGGCTGATCAAGGGTTAAACCCAGAACACTTTATTTAAGACTATAAGCAGGACTGATTATGCAAATACCCATGGTTGACCTTAAAGGTCAGTATGAAAACCTGAAACCTGAAATCGATGCCGCCATGATCCAGGCCTTGGGTGAAACCCGCTTTATACTCGGCCCCAACGTGCAGGCATTCGAACAGGAAGCCGCTGATTACCTCGGTGTTAAACATGCGATCAGCTGTGCCTCCGGCACCGATGCCCTGCACCTGGCCTTGCTGGCCGCCGGCATCAAGCCAGGAGACGAAGTGATCACCACGGCGTTCACCTTTATTGCAACCGCCGAGGCCATTCGTTACGTGGGCGCCACACCGGTGTTTGTCGATATTCTGCCGGATACTTTAAATATCAACCCGCAACGTATCCGCGAGGCGGTTACCGACAAAACCAGCGCGATCATCCCCGTGCATATCTTCGGTCAGGCCGCCGAGATGGATGAAATTATGGCCATTGCCCATGAACATGACCTGAAGGTCATCGAAGATTGTGCGCAATCTTTTGGCAGCCATTACCATAACACCATGACCGGTGGCATTG
>JANTFY010000049.1 GCA_024763185.1 Gammaproteobacteria bacterium
TCTACAATAAAATAAAGAATACAGCGGATCAAGAGGTTCGCGCCTATGCAATAGCCGGCCTGGTACTGATGGCCAGCTATGCAAGTTTTGCCTTGTCCGAAGCTATTCTGGAACGTTCCAGACCGGTCACATTTTTGTCATTTTACCTGGCGGTATTCATGGCCCTGTCCCGGATCAGGCATTCGCCAATCGCAGAAGATCAGAGACCCCAGTAGCCAAGGCGTTTGCGATACTTGAGATTTCTAATGATATTTAAAGGTTTTTTCTTGTTCAGGGGATATTTTCCAGCCAATACATCATCGATCGCCCGAACAACCCGTTGAGCCGATTGGCCATCTCGATAGGGATGAAGCTGTTCAACATGCCGATGAATTTGTGTCATCAGGGCTTCTGGTCGGCATAAAGCCTGCCTAAGGGTGCTTTCCAATAACCGACTATCCGAGATATCCAGCAGATGCGGGCCGGGGTTGATGTTCTTAAAGGTGACCACTGGTTTTTCCTGCACGATGAACATGGAAATGACCGATGAGGTATCACACAGCATTACATCCGCCTGTTGTAATAGCGGAATGATGTTATCGGTCTCCTCGAAGCTTAGAAATTCATGCTGCAGGTTTTTGTAAAGCTGAACCACCTCTGGGCTCATCTTTGGATGAAACTGGACCAGCCAATGCCATTGACCGTTACGACTTATTTTGCTGATAGTGTCATAAAGTTCGGCAGCACAGCTCAGTCTTTTGGAAAAGGTCGAGCAAAAGAGGATAGTAGGTTTGTTGTTTTTTTGGACAGCTGAAGGCGAAAACAGAGGGTCAAGTGCCGGCCAGCCGGTTTCTATCACATTGAAATACCCCAGTTTTTTCTGGTTTTTCTTAAATGGTCCCGTGGTGCTCGGGCCCTGGGTGCAGTACAGGTCGTAACAGCCACGGATCTTGAAATGACTTTTTTCACCGCTGGGTTTCACTTTACCAGCATCAAAACCATGGAAGACACAAACCTTGAGACCGGGAATAAAGGTAGGAATACTGTTCGCCGTGCCAATCATTACATCCGGTTTGAATTGCCTGGCCTGACCGACGGAGTCGAGTGTTTGCTCGTCCGCCTGCAAATATTCACGATTGACCGCATGGCCCTCAAAAAACCAGCGCACCTGGTCACCTCGTGCTTTCAGTAATTTCTGCAGCGGGCGCAGGATGGCAAAACTGTAATTCTGGGAGATGTAAAACAGGTATTTCTTCATGGAGCCGGCATATTCAGAGGGGGCAATTTTTTAAGGTTGAGTATAACGACCGTGCTCGAAGTATCCAATGGATGTTTGCGCGATGACGACAGACTGTCGTCGTGAGGTACAGTCGATTATAATCCCTGGTTTTACTCCACAAGATAAAGCCGATGGCTATAACGCATGAATTTTGATTTTACCAACGCGCATATCCTGGTCGTAGGGGATGTCATGCTGGACAGCTACTGGCAGGGTGCAACCCGGCGCATCTCGCCTGAAGCGCCGGTGCCGGTCGTCCACGTAGAGGATATGAGCAAACGCATCGGTGGTTCTGGGAATGTGGCCATGAATGTGACCTCGCTGGGAGCCAGGGCACAGTTATTTGCGTTAATAGGTGATGACAAGGAAGGGCAACAACTTGCGGAACTATTGAAGGAGAGTCATATTGCCAACAGCTGCCAGATTGATGCATCAATTCCGACGACGACCAAGCTACGGGTGCTATCCCAGCATCAGCAGCTGATCAGGCTGGATTTTGAGCAAAAGCATCATCATGTCGATATGACGGGTCTTTTGCAATCTTTCCAGTCGGCTTTGTCAGGTGCTCACGTGGTCGTGTTATCAGACTATGGCAAAGGGCTGCTGGAGAATGCCCAGCCCTTTATCAGGATGGCCGGTGAGTCTTCGGTTCCGGTATTGGTCGATCCCAAAAAACTAAGTTTTGAAAACTATTCGGGTGCCTTCCTGTTAACGCCAAACCAAAAAGAATTTGAAACCGTGGTTGGCCCCTGTCACAGTCCATCAGAACTGGCCAGCAAGGCTAAACTGATCATTGACCAATGTGACCTGCAAGGATTGTTGATTACCCAGGGCGGGGAAGGGATGACCCTGGTGATGAAGGACCAGCAGGCTGTAAACTTCCCCGCGCATGCACAAGAAGTTTACGATGTGACCGGTGCGGGTGATACGGTGATTGCCGCACTGGCTACCGGGCTCGCCAGTGGCCTGAGCGTGCAGGACTCGGTGTACCTGTCCTGCCAGGCGGCGGGTATTGTCGTTGGTCGGGTGGGTACGGCAACCGTTTCAGTGCAGGACCTGCAGCAACTGGACGAATTTAAAGATAAATCGAGGCAGTTGCTGGATGACAAAATAGTGGGCCAGCAGCGGCTGGGCCAAAAAGTGCGTGTCCTGCAACAACAGGGCAAACGCATTGTTTTTACCAATGGCTGTTTTGACCTGCTGCATGCCGGGCATGTGCGTTACCTGGAACAGGCTTCCGCGCTTGGCGATGTGTTGATTGTTGCTGTCAATAGTGATGACTCGGTAACCAAACTGAAAGGAGAATCGCGCCCGATCAATCCCTTATCTGAAAGAATGGAAGTCCTGGCGGGCCTGACTTCTGTTGACCTGGTGGTCGATTTTTCAGAAGAGACGCCGGAACAATTGATTTGTGCGATTAAGCCGGATGTACTTGTCAAGGGTGGAGATTACGAAATTGAGCAAATTGCCGGGCGACAATGTGCGTCTGAAGTCGTGTTAATTGACTTCATAGCAGGTAAATCAAGTACCTCAATAGTCAATAAAATTCAGAGCAGCCCTGGATAACCCGGTTTTTACCCCATTCATGAAAATAACAGCTTTCCCTGTTTACCCCCTATGAGTATTGATTTAATTATATCCAAATGGCCGTTATATCCATTTTTGCGTTATAGCTTTCTGTTATTGATGCTACTCTCATTTGCACGCCTGTTGTTTGTGATTTGGCAATATGATCGCGTACAGAATTTTTCAAATGCCCTGAAGGTAATGGGTTATGGTCTGCGTTTCGATATCGTTTTAATCTGTTATTTATGGTTTGTTCCCGCATTTCTGTTACTGTTTTTGACGGATAATCTGTTTATGGGCGACCTTATAAAGGGGATCAGCCAGTACTGGTTGACCATAACCACGGTGATCGTGGTCTTCATGGAAATCAGCACGCCGGCCTTCATCGATCAATTTGATACGCGTCCCAACCGGCTGTTTTTTGAATACCTTGAAACGCCGCTCGAAGTTATCAAGACCTCGGTGCTGGAATACCCATGGCATTTTGTCGTGGCGGGTATTTTGCTCGGTCTGATGGTCTGGTATCTACAGGATTTTAATGAACAGATCTATGCACAGATTTCGCCGTGGTCCTGGTGGCTGCGTCTGTTGCTGTTTCCGGTACTGCTATTGTTGCTGGTGATGGGTGCCCGCTCGAGTTTTGATCACCGGCCGGCAAATTCGAGTATTGCCGCTTTTACCAATGACCAGTTGGTCAATAAACTGGGTTTGAGTTCAACCTATACGGTAATGGAAGCCGCATTAAACCTCAGGAATGAGGCATCAGGTTTTACGGCTTATGGTTCCATGAGTGATGAGGACGTGGTGGCAACCGTTCGCCAAAGCTCGAACATAGGTACTTTTACTGATGACCCGTTGTCAACCTGGCACCAACAGGATGCACCCGCCAAGAACAAGGCTAACCTGGTCATTATCCTGGAAGAAAGTTTAGGCGCAGGCTTTTCAAAAAAACTGGGTGGTGTGGGGGTGACTCCGGAACTTGACAGTCTATCCGAGCAGGGATTGTGGTTTTCAAACCTATATGCAACGGGAACCCGTTCGGCCAGGGGAATCGAGGCCGTGGTTTCCGGTTTTCCGCCTTCACCTTCCCGCAGTGTTCTCAAACTCGGGTTGGCACAACAGCATTTTCCCACTGTTGCCAGCATACTTAAACAGCACGATTATGATACGCAGTTTATTTATGGCGGAGAAAGCCATTTTGATAATATGGCGGGATTCTTTTTGGCCAATGGCTTTGACAAGGTCACCGATGAACATGATTATCCCGACGCTTCCTTCAGGGGAACCTGGGGCATATCTGATGAGGACCTGTTTGATCGTGTGGATCAGGAACTGCTTGCTAGCGGGGATAAGCCGCAATTTATCCTGGCCTTTACTTCCAGCAATCACTCGCCGTTCCAGTTTCCGGATGGAAAGATAAAATTGCACGACGACGAAAAACAAACCGTCAATAATGCCGTAAAATATGCCGACTATGCCCTTGGGCAGTTTTTCAAGACAGCCAAAACCCGCGAGTACTGGGAGAATACCTATTTCCTGGTAGTGGCTGATCATGATACCCGGGTTTTTGGAGCCTCTCTGGTACCGATCAATAAATTCCACATACCCGGCCTGATACTTGGGCCAGATGTGGAAGCTGCCGAGTATTCCAGGGTGGCCAGCCAGATCGATTTATTACCGACCGTACTGGGCCTGATGGGCATTAGCAGTTCTCATCCCATGATAGGTCACAACCTGTTGAATCTCCCGTCACATTTCAGTGGCCGGGCCATGATGCAGTATGACGACAATCATGCTTACCTGCTGGGTGATCAGGTCGTGATTCATACACCGGAAAAAGCGCCAAAGCAATTCAGGTATCTTGCTGGCGAGCTTGAAGAGGGCGAACTGGATGAGTCCCTGGTGAAAGCTGCCAAGGCCCACGCACTCTGGCCCATGTTTGCTTATCGCGAAAGAAAGTACCTGTATCCTTAAACCCGCAAAGGACTTAGGGCCTGTTATCACTAATTGAAAAGTCGCGTTGCTGGCCCAAAGTGGGCTAGGCAAGGCACGAGGAGAGAAGATTGGTTATTCCAAATGAACGACGAGTAACGCCGCATAGCCCACTTTGGGACGCAACCCGAAGGGACGGGACCATTTTTTCGCGGTTCGGCATTTCAATTAGTGATAACAGGCCCTAACAAGCTGGTAACCCGATTTTATGCTTTTTTTAAAATTTCTTTTTTACGGCATTATCTTCCTGATCCTGGCGTATTTCCTGGTCGGCTATTATGTTGATGTAAAACTTCGGCACAAGAATTTTTCAAGCGCCTATGATGATTGTCATAAGGTCTGGAGTGCCCGGGGGCTTTATGGGGGTGAGATAGATGAAAACTCTATTCAAAGCATTGGCAAAGCTTTTGACCGGGGTGCCATGGGCGTTGAAGTTGATGTTTTTTATGACGTGGATATGAAGGATTTCATTGTTTCGCACAACAGGCCCTATGAACTGAAGAATGGTAAAATACTGCCCCTGAAAGAACTGTTTGACGCGTTGGGTAAAGATCACTATTTCTGGCTGGATTTTAAAAAGCTTCGTCATTTGAGCAAAACGCAGGCACTCGAAGCGGTAGAGCGTCTCAAGGAAATCTCTTCACGAAATCATTTGTTTGAAAGGGTTTACGTTGAAGGCGAGAATCCGACAAACCTGGCTCTTTTTAGAAAAGCGGGCTTTCATACTATCTTTGATACCCATCCTGCAACCGATAACAGTTTCCTGGAACCCTTGATGATAGGGGTATACAAAATGTTTTATTATTTTGGCGAACATACGGTGATGGGCATGGAATATGGCGAACTGGACAACCCGGTATTTGGACCCAATACGCAAAGACGCCTGGGAAATATTCCGGTGTTTCTTTACCATGTGCCGGTTGATGAATCATTGGTTGATAAGTTATTGAATATAAAATCCGTACGCGCCTTCATTGTGGGTAATAATCAAAGCGTGGATTTTCATCATAAAACCGCCTGTCAATAACCACGCTGGAGCGCAGCATGAGTATTAAAATTCACCAGCCATTGGCGCTGGTGTTCTCGTTTTCAATCCTGCTTCTGTTGTTATTGTTTGCAGGAAGAATGAGCGAATTCATGCTGTTTGCCAACTGGGGAGAGGTTCTGCAAAGCGCGCAGTACTTTGTTGCATTTTTCATCCGCGCATTGCGTTTTGATATTAAATACTTATCAACGCTTTTACTGCTTTTTGCCTGGATTCCGCTTATCGTGTTTGCCCTGTTTCCTGCTGGCTGGTTCTCGACTTATCTGCGCTGGGCATTCTCCTTACTTCTGGTGTTGACCTGCTATATTGTTTTTATCGATATCGGCTACATGTATTATTTTCAGAAACCGATCGATGTGTTGATCTTCGGTTTTCTGGAAGATGATACAAATGCCATCATGGCTATAATGCTCAGTAATTATCGTCTGATCGGACTTTTTATCCTCTTCTGTCTGTTCAGCTATGTGCTGGTCACGTTATTTTTAAGCCTGAGCCGAAACCTTTCGCCGGAAAATACTGTTCAACCGTCCCGCAAAAAACAGTTTCTGACATGGTTTTTTTCTTTTTTGCTTCTGGTTGTTCTTGCGCGCGGCTCACTGGATACCTTTCCTTTGCAACGTAAGCATGCCTCGGTCAGCGATAATAATTTTTTAAACTCGCTGGTGATGAACAGTCCGTTTAATGTTTACTATGCTTTCTCCGATAAAAAGGTTAACAATCAGGCTGTCTTCAAACAAGACCTGTTAAAGCTTAATGACCTGACCAGCCTCAAGCAGCTGGAAGAGAAAGCAGGCTATGATGAAGACCACCTGCGGGTCAAAACACCCGAGAGCGTTCTGCTGGATCAGCTTAAACCTCATGTTATTGTCGTGCAGATGGAAAGCTGGTCGTCGCAGATTGCGCGAAAAAATTCGCCACGCAATAACGTGCTGGGAGATTTTGCCCAGCATGCCGCCCAGGATCATTTTTATACGCATTTTTTCTCCAACCAATATGCGACCAATCCCACGATCGAGGGGTTGTTGCTTAATTCACCCATTACTCCCCTGTCACAGTCGATAGCCAGTAAAACACACTTCAAACTATCCAACATACTGCCCTTCAAGCGCAAAGGTTATACCACGCAGTTTCTCAGCGGCGGTTACAGTTCGTGGCGAAATCACAGTCAGTTTTGGCCTGCACAGGGCTTTGATCGATATATCGGTCGTTCCACGATTGAAAGCACCTACCAGGTGGATGCCAGCGATAACCCATGGGGTGTTTACGAAGAGTATGTTTTCAAATACCTTGAAAAAACACTCGAGGAAGCCGAGAGTGCGGGTGAGTCATTATTCAGTTTTGTGCTGACGACCAATAATCATCCCCCTGTCCGGTTACCGGATAATGTCAGGATTCCTGAGTTGCAACCTGAAGCCTACGGCTACGCCCCTGACAATAATGAAATTCGGCAAATCCTCAGCGGGTATTATTACCAGACAGATCAACTGGGTCGCTTTATCAGTTGGGTCAAGCAAAGTGATTTCAAAAACAGGGTCATTATTATGGCGACGGGTGATCATCCACTGAGACACTTTGTAAAAAAACCATCGCTGAAGGACCTGTTCAATATTCATGCCGTGGCGACCTATTTTTATGTGCCGGAGTCGCTCGATAAGCTGGTCGGGACGCCTGATAATCTTGTTGGGTCACATTATGACCTGTTTCCCACGCTGTTCGAACTGTCTTTATCCAATGCAAGTTATTATTCGTTTGGGCAATCCTTAATGGAAAAATCAACCGAGAGTGAATATGGCTGGTCAACCGGTGGAAAATTCATTTTTTCCGATGGGGTGGCGGATACCCAAACACAGCAATTTTATCGTTGGGAGAATGCAGAAAAGTCGTTGCTAAACCCGCGGCCTTTGCCGCTGGATGCAGCAAAAAAGAAAAGTGTTGAGAAGGAAAAATACCGTACTATCCTGAAAAAGTACCTGCTTGTTGAGGATTACAAGGCTACTGATAAAAGTGCGAAATAGCCTGCATCAGTTTAGTGCTGTTTTGTAAGGCGAATTCACTTTGTTTTAGTTTCTGGTAATCATTAAAAGTGTAGGTTTCAGAAGGTCCAATTTTAGGGAAAACCTGTACCTGTTGTTTATTGACGATGGCCTGGCTGTTCCAGTTCTTGACGAGCACAAAATCCCTTTCCCCGGTATCAAACAACGATTGCCCATTACTGTAATCGCTAACCGTATTGCTGCAAGAAAAAACCGATTTAAGCAGGGTAGGAACCAGGTCCACATGCGATGTCAGCTGAGAATAGGATTTTGCCGGCATACCTGGCCAGTATACCAAGAGCGGGGTTTGCACCTGGTAGCGCGAAAAATTACTGTTATGGCCCCAGCTGTTGGTTCGTGTTTCGTTGGCTTCCTGCCCATGATCGCCGGTCAGAATAATAATGGTGTTTTCCATCAGTCCCTGTTGCTGTAATGATTGTAACAGTTCGCCAGTGAGTCGATCGTTAAAGTGTACGGCGTTGCGATAGCGATTCAAAAAAGGCGCGGGGTCACTGTCATTGTTCAATTTGAGATAATTCAGTTCTTTCAGGGCCGGCTGAAAAATATTGTCTTTTTCAGGACTGACATAGGCATGCGGTGCATCGAAAAAGACCAGGCTGAAGAAGGGGCGGCTGTTGTTTTGTTGAAAAAAGTCTTTGGCCTGGCGCGTGATTTCGAGTTCCCGACTGATAACATCCTTGCCACGTGTTTTCTCCGGAATCAGCTCGCGTATGGATGAGAAAACGGTCCTGTCGAATTCGGGGCTGGTCAGGCGCGCATTGGCAAAAAGGCCGAAGGTATAGCCTTGCTGTTTCAGCTCGTCAATCAACACCGAGCTGCTCTGGGTGTTCAAAGCATCAAACCAGTAATCACCATACAGGCCGCTAAACAGGCCAAAGATACCGAAGCGGGTCGCATTCCCGCTGCTGATATGGTTCTCAAATTGCTGACTTTTTTGTGCCAGAGCAAACCAGTTTGGCATCACTTCGGGGTTTAACATGTCAAATCGCAGTCCATCTGAAATGATGAACAGAATATTTGGCTTGTTGTCGGGCGACTGGCACTGTAATGGTTGTAGCGGGTATTTAAAATGCCCTGAGGCCTGCACACGGATATCCGCTCGATTGGAGATTTCCGGTGCCCACCCCTTGCTGCGCAAAAATCTCTTGATCGTGATGGGTTGCGCCAGGGGTATAAAGCGGACCTGAGACATGATGTCGGTCTTGTACCAGGCATCTGCCCAGGCGTGCAGTGACTGTCCACCCACCTGGATCAGCAGCACGATGAACAATACCGTCCAGCCAGAAATCCGGTGAGGGCGCCGCAAACGTCGACTCAGCCAGAATTGCAATATGATTTGCAACAGCAATATTCCTGCTATAAACAGGCTGGCAGTGGTAATGTTTGCCTGGTCCAGCACGAAAATTTCCTGTAGGGCGCCTCCGGTAATCATATTCCAGACCATGCCGTTCAGGTGAAAACGGTACAGCTTGAATACCGCGTAATCGACAAAAACCAATACGGTAAAGGCGCTAAAAAAAAGAACGCTTAAGCCAATAACCAGCTTACGGTTTGGGCTGATGACAGTCAGAAAAATCAACGGCAAGCTGACAATGAAGGCAAAAAACTGAAAGTGTCCAATCTGTTGCAACGCCAAATAGATGGCAGGCAGAAAAGCCGTGGGCAAGGAAGTGCTGGTTATGCCTTGAATGGATATCAGCGACGCGATCATTCCATTCACAAAAGCGGTCCATAACAGGGTAAAAATGAGTTCTTTTCGGGTCCAGGCCGTCATGTTCACGTTTTTAGTCTATCAGTTTGTCAAGTTGGTTAATGACCGCATCAAGCGAAATCATTTTCATCACATCCGGGTGTCGGACGCGCTCGCCCCATTTTGCCTGCTCCGGAGTTTTATGTTTGAACTTCTGCAAGGCTTCGGGGTAAACGTTGATGCTGTTTTGCAGACTTTTATAGGGGCCAGTACGGTGCGGATTGCTGCTGGCATAAAGTCCGATAACCGGAATATCGGCTACCGTACCCATATGTGCCGGGCCGGTATCAGGCGCAATTAAAAGACGGGCCTGTTCAAGCAAGGCCAATAGTTGCATCAGGCTGGTTTTGCCCACCAGGTTGACCGGTGCTTGTCGGCATTGTTGGGTGATACGGTTAGAAAAAGCGACCTCCTCGTGGTCGGGGCCGCCGGTTAACAGCACCTGCATCTGCAGTTGAGTCATCAGGTAATCGATAAGCCTGGCGTAACGCGATTCGGGCCAGTTACGCCAATTGTTTTTGCGGGCACTGCTGCAAGGGTTGATTATGACCGTGGGTTTTCCCGCAATCACATGGCTGGCAAATTGCTGACTGGTTTTATCCGCTTTCAACAACCAGTTCATCTCCCTGTTTTTGATGCCCAGTTTTTCCAGAAATTGAAAATACGTTTCCAGTACATGAACCCGGCCAGGGCCTTCGATGTGATCTTTGCAAAACCACTGATGAAAATCCACGGAGCGGGCTTTATCAAAGCCGATTTTATTTTTCGCTGTTATCAACAGGCTGATCAGGTTGGCGCGTAGCGCCACCTGCATCATCAGCAAGACATCAAATTGCCTGCCCTTGATTTTTTTTCTAAGTGTGCGGTATTCAGAAATTCCGTTATTTTTATCGAAGACGATAAATTCTATATGGTCGAGTGACTTAACCAACGCGTATTCTGTTTTACCAATGATCCAGGTGATTTGAGTGTGTGGCCAGGCTTTCTGCAAGGTCGCCACTATGGGCAGCATATGTGTGACATCGCCAATGGCAGAAAGCCGTAACAGGCAGATCGATGCGGGTGCTTGTGCTAAAGGCAGATGCGACATGTGTCTCTACAAGCGTGCGAACAGGTTGTTTTCAACGATTTCACAAAGAATATGACCGATCAGGATATGGCATTCCTGGATACGGGGCGTGGAGTCCGAAGGTACCTGCAGGCAGGTATCCGCGGCCTGTAAAATTTTTCCGCCCGGTCCGCACAAACCGATACTGTAGATGTCCGCCTGGCGACAGGACTCGATAGCGTTAAGAATATTGGTGGAGTTTCCCGACGTGGATATCCCGATAAAAATATCCCCCGCCCGACCATTGGCTTCTATCTCACGCGCAAACACGTCATCAAAACTGTAATCATTTCCGGCAGCAGTCATGACTGAGTAATTGGTTGCCAGGGCCATGGCCGGAAGGCCTGGTCGCTCAAAATTAAAGCGACATACAAACTCGGCAGCTATGTGCTGGGCATCTGCGGCACTGCCTCCATTCCCTGCTATCAGCAATCGGTTTCCATTGTTGAACATTTCGATGCAACGATTACTGGCCTCGTTTATTCGCTGTAACAAAGTCTCGTTCTGTAGCAGCTTGGTTTTTAGGTCGACTGACTGTTGAATGGTCTGCTTTATGAAATCAAGATGTTGTGTTTGCGTCACAATAGGAAACCTGGCCCTGAATGCAAATGGATTCGGCGCTACTTTACCGGAGTCGAAAAACAAATGGAATTTTAAGCTCGAATTAAATCTCGGTTACAATAATGCGCATTATAAAGATCAACCTGAACCATGCCAAAATCCCGGCTCATTATTCAACATTGCCAGCAAAACCCGCATCAGTTTCAAACTAAGGAGTTTGATTTTGACCATTGGCAATCCTTGCAGGCCAAGCCCTTGGCCGGGGGCCGGGGTGCAAGCCAGAAGATTGAAATAGCGCATCAATCGCTGGTGCTGCGTCAATATCGCCGCGGAGGGTTGATGGCGAGACTGTCCAGGGATTTATACCTGTGGACAGGGCTGTACCGGTCGCGACCCTGGCGTGAACAAC